>CALGEF010000161.1 GCA_937881755.1 uncultured Acidobacteriota bacterium | reverse complement strand
ATTTCTCGTCCGACTACAATCCGGTGAACACGACCTCGCAGATGGGTGTCTCGGCCGAAGCGGAATGGCTGATGGGCGACCTGCGCCTGACCTCGCTGACCGGCTACCGGGACTGGGAAACCGGCGGGAACATGAATGAAGGCGATTTCTTTGCTTCGGACGGCTCGAATACGCCGGTGATCGGCGCGGTTGGCCTTCAGCAGCAGGCCTATCAGGAAGCCCAGACCCTGTCGCAGGAGCTGAGGGTGGCGCCCGTGAACCCGGGCCGGCTGGATTTCGTGGCCGGGGCCTTTTACTACAAGAACCAACTCGGGCGTTTCTTTGACCGTAATACCCAGCTCTGCTTTGGCGCAGCCGCCCCGGTGGGCGGCGCCTGTCCGGTGCCGGTGCGCCTCGACTCCTTCTTTACCCTGAATGTCGACACCGAAAACTATGCCGTCTTCGGGGACGCGTCCTATGCGGTCAGTGACCGGTTTTCCCTGATCGCAGGGCTCAGGGCACTGCATGACGAGCTGGCCTTTGAAACAAGCACCTCCAGCGGCTTTTCAGGCGGCGACGTCCTCAAGGACAGTGATGTCATCGGCCGGCTTGGCCTGCAGTATGATCTCACCTCCAGCCTGACCAGTTTTGCAACCTTCTCGAAAGGCTACAAATCAGGTGCCTATGACGCCACGATCGCCATCAATACTGCGGTCCTGGATGGCGGGCCGGTTGATCCGGAAACCTCCGAGGCCTTCGAATTAGGGCTGCGCGGCTCGCCGCCCGGCATGGACAATCTCTATTTCGACCTCAGCGCATTCCATAATTCCTATGAGAACTTCCATGCCCAGTCCTTTGATGCCAGCGGGGCAGGGGGCAGCAAGCTTCTGAATGCCGGCGAGACGACCACAAAAGGGGTCGAGCTCAACACCACATGGGAGCCAACCCGGAATTTCAGCCTGCTTGCCAATATCCTCTATCTTGATGCGGAGTTTGCCGAGTTTGACGGGGTCGGATGCTATCCTGGCCAGACCCTCGCGCAGGGCTGTGCGCCGCGGCCGGGCGGACGGTCCCTGCAGGATGTCTCCGGCGGCAGCCTGCCGAACGCGCCGGAATGGAAGTACATGATCCTGCCACGTTATGAATGGCTCTCCGGCAATGGCAGCGCCTATTTCCTGCAGGCGATGGCCAGCTATCAGAGCCAGGTCCTGTATAACATCAACCAGGATCCGCGCGCTGCGCAGGACGGCTATACGCTGGTGGATTTCTCAGCCGGCTATGTCGCGCCGGACCAGAAATTCTCGTTTACCGTGTTCATGAAGAATGCGCTCGATGAGTTCTATGTCAGCACCGTCGATTCCACTTTCCTCAATGATCCGGGTGGCTATTACCAGATCGTGCCGCGCGGCGCGAGCCGGATAACCGGCGCAGAACTCGCCTTCAGGTTCTGAGCTGCAGGAGGCGGGCCGGCGGCGTGCAGGGCGATCCCTGGCCGGCCTGCGCCTGCCGCCGGCGACCGGACCGGTGCGGGCGGTTTATCAGGCGGCCGGCCCTGTCCGGTCCGTTAACGGATTAAGGCCTGGTTTGCGCCCTGGGCGGGGCCATCGGCAGAGGCGGGACAATGACAGACGGTCTGCATGAGATGCGCAAACGGCTGCCTGCCAGGCTCGCAGCGGGTTATGCCAGCGGCGATATGGGGCTGAATGTCTTCTGGCAGGGGATCAGCCTCTTCCTGTTTTTCTTCTATACGGACGTCATGGGATTGTCTCCCGCGGCCGCCGGGATAGCGATTTTCATTGCCTCGATCTGGGATGCGGTCACCGACCCGGTGATGGGCGGGATCGCGGACCGGACCCGGACACGGATCGGGCGCTACCGGCCCTACCTGCTCTTCGGCGCCCCGCTCCTTGCGATCAGTTTCTGCCTTGTCTTCTATGTGCCGGCCGGGCTGGGCCGCGGTATGCTGTTTGCCTATGCGCTCGCCACCCACCTGGTGATGCGCACGGTCTACACGCTGGTCAGTATTCCGTACGCGTCCCTTTCCGCGCGGGTCACCCAGGACAGCCGCCAGAGGGCGAGCCTCGCCGGCTGGCGCATGCAGGCCGCGGCCCTTGGCGGGATCACCACTGCGTTTGCAACGCCTCTGATCGTCCGCGACATGTCGCTGCTCGCGGGCGGCGATCCGCGGTCGGGCTGGTGGCTGTCTGCGGCGCTTCTCGGCGCGGCGGGGATGGTCATCATCCTTTTCTGCGGCCTGGTCGTGCGCGAGCCGGCCGACCCCGGCGACGCGCATAAACCGCCTTCCGGGGCAGGTATCCTTTCCGACCTGCGCCTTGCCCTGGTCATCCTTCGGCGCAACGGCGCGCTGGTGCGGGTGTTCATTGCCATCATCATGGCCTCGCTCTGCCTGGCGATGATGGGCAAGATGCTGGTCTACTGGTTCAAGTACGGCGTTCGGGACGAGAGCGCGAGCGGGGTTGCGCTCGCCATAGCGCCGCTTGTCCTGCTTGTCCTGGCGCCTGGCTGGGCATGGCTGGCCAACCGGATTTCGAAGCGAAAGGCCTTCCTGGCCGGATGCTGTATCGCACTGTGCGGGTACGGCCTGTTCTTCCTGTTGCCGATGAACTCCCCGGTCCTGGTCTGGGCGGTGCTCGGCCTGATCGCGGTCGGGGGGTCGGCTTTTGCGGTCATGTACTGGGCCATGCTGCCGGATACGGTCGAGTATGACGAGGCCCTTGCCGGCGAGCGCCATGAGGCTGTCATCTTCGGTTTTGCAGCCTTTGCACAGAAGGCAGCGCTCGGACTGAACGCGCTTCTGCTTGGCTTCCTGCTCGACCTGATCGGCTTTGTGCCGAACACGGACCAGTCCGCAGCCACCCTGACTGGCATGAAGATGGTGATGACCCTGATCCCGGTCCTCGGTCTGCTGGTCACCATGGCGGCCCTGCGGCGCTATCCCATCGACGCGGCTTTCCATCAGGGACTTGTCAATCAGATTGCAGCCCGCAAGCCGGGCGCGGCAGCGGCGGGTTGCGCGCAGCAGGGAGGATAAGCCATGGAGGGGCCAGGAGGCTTTGCCGCAGGCCGCAGGGGGATGGACCGGCGCACGTTGATGAAGCGCACGCTGATGGCTGCCAGCGGGCTGGTGCTGGCGCCGCCCGCCGGCGCATGGGCCCAGATTGCAGGGGGGCCAGTTGCCAGGGGGCCAGTTGCGGGGGGACCGGTCGCCAGCCCGAGCCCTTACGGATACTGGCAGATCCGGTCGGGCCTGCCTGAATTTGTCTATGACGCCGATCAGGATGCGCTGGATTTCGCCCTCTGGGATCCGCTCGACCGGCCGGAGACACGGCGTCACTTCCACATGATCGGAAACCGGGCGATCCAGGCCCAGGTGTCGAATACAGGGGATATTGCCCTGTTTGACGAGAGCGAAGCGATGCGCTGGCTCATCTACGGGGACGACCGGAGCGGCACCGGCCATGGTCTCGTGCGGGAGGCGGACGGCGCCGCCTGGGGCTCGGCCTGGCCGATGCGGCCGGAGGGCCCGCCGCCGCAGCGCACTTTCGGGCCGGCCTCGTTCGCCACGCTCTGCACCGCGCGCGGGCTCAGCCTCGAGCGCACGGTCCTGTGCCCGGAAGGCGAGGATCCGGGCCTGATGATCCGGGTCCGCCTCAGCCTCAGGCCCGGCCTGCCCGCGCGCAGTTTTGCCTATGAGGAAGCCTGGGCTCTTCGCCCGCGTTTCCTCAGGACCTGGCAGGGCGACGCCGAGCGGGACGCCGTGTCCGCATCTGTGGCCTACCGGGTTTCTGAAGGCGAGGCGGCCGTAACCGCGCAGGAGGTTTTCACCTCCCCGGACGGGGTGACCGGCACCCCGGCCTGCCTGGCCCTGCACCAGCTTGCCCCCTTTATTGCCCGCGCCCGCCTCTCGGCTGACGCGGAGGAGGGGCGGGTTCATCCGGTCCTGCGGGCGCGGTGCGACATCCGGCTGGAGCCGGGTGAAGGGATCACCCTGTGGTTCAGGATCGGCCGCGCCATCAGCGAGGTCCCGGCAGACGCCGCGCTCGCCTGGCTGCAGTCACAGGAGGCCCTTGCCGCCCGCCTGCCGCGGGCCGCGAGCCCGGCGGCGCCGGCGTGTGCCCATGAAATCCCCTGGCACTGCGCCGTCCTGACAGGCGGGGTGAGCGTCGATTCCCGGCTCGGCGGGCATACGATGAACCAGGCGTCCATCTATGGATACGGGCTGGGAGCGAATGCGGCCGCGCGCGACGCGCTCCAGCATGCGCTTCCCCTGGTCTACAGCGAGCCGGCCCTGGCCCTGTCTGTCCTGTCCAATACCTGCGCCTGGGCGAGCGCGGACGGCGACCTTCCTTATGCGCTCAATCATGACAAGCAGCCGATCACGGACCTGCTGCGCCCGTCTGACCAGAACCTCTGGGCGCTCTGGCTGGCCTGTGAGTATGCCGCGGCAACCGGCGACCTCGAGGCTTTCTCCAGGCCGCAATCCTTCCATCCGGACTACCTGGAAGAACCGGTCACGCTGCTGGAGCATCTGATCCGCCAGTACCGCTTCTTCACCGATATCGTCGGGCGCGGGGAGCGCGGCCATATCCGCCTCATGAATGCCGACTGGAATGACATGGTGCTCAGCACGATTTCGGCTGACCGTGGACGGATGATCGCGTCGGGCGGATCGGTCCTGAACTCGGCGATGGCCAGCTGGGTGCTCTCGCGCTTCAGCGGCCTGCTGGCGCGCCTTGGCCAGGGCGCACTTGCCGCCGGGGCCGCCGCCCAGGCTGAAGAGCTGCGCCTGAAGGTGGCTGCGAGCTGGAACGGGCGCTGGGTCGACCGGGCCTACTCCCCGGACGGCGAGATCATCGGGCGTGACCGGTGCTGGCTCGAAGTCCAGCCCTGGGCGATCCTGTGCGGCGCGGTCACCGGCGCGGATGCGGCCGGACTGCTCGAATTCATCGACCGCCATCACCGGGCCAATAGCCCGCTCGGGGCCCGGATCATCTATCCTGCCGATATGACCCTGAAGACGGTAGGCCAGGGCACGAAGGGCGGGATCTGGTATTCCATCAACATGACGCTGATCTGGGCTGCGGCGAAGATTGCCCCGGAGCTTGCCTGGGATGAATGGAGACGGTTGTCGCTGTCCGGCCATGTCACCGCCTATCCGGAGTTCTGGGAAGGGACCCTGTCGGGGCCGGATGCCTGGAACGCGCCTGAATCAGACCGGCCGGGC
>CALGEF010000160.1 GCA_937881755.1 uncultured Acidobacteriota bacterium | reverse complement strand
CAGCAGCAGGATCTTCTCCGCTTCCTGACCGGTCGAGGTCCACATCTTGCGACCGTTGACGATATAGCCATTGTTGCGGCGTTCCGCGAAAGTTTTGATCGACGTGGTGTCGAGCCCGGCGTCGGGCTCCGTCACGCCGAAACAGGCCTTTTCCTTGCCCGCCACCAACGGTGTCAGCCAGCGCTGCTTCTGCTCCGGACTGCCGTGCACGACGATGGCGTGTGGCCCGAACATGTTGATGTGCAGCGCAGAGGCCGCGGCGTAGCCGCCGCCCGACATCGTGCAGGCATGCATCATGATCGCCGCTTCCGTCACGCCGAGGTTCGCGCCGCCTACATCCTCGGGCATCGTGATCCCGAGCCAGCCATTCTGCGCCATCAGGGTGTAGTATTCCTCCGGAAAGCGGGCCTCCTCGTCGCACTTCGTCCAGTAATCGTCGCCGAACTGCGCACAGATCTGGGAAACGTTTTCGTGGATCGCGCGCTGGTCGTCGCTGAGGTCGATGTCCATGACAGTCCTTTCCGGCAGGTCAGCCGATGTAGATGAGTGATTTGCCGGTGTTGCGCCCGGCGTAAAGATCGGCGATGGCGCGCGGCGCAGCCTCGATGCCCGCTTTCATGTCGGTGAGGTAGGACAGCTTGCCTTTCGTCAGGAGCTTCGCCAGCGCCTCGCAGGCATCGGCATAGGCTGCCATATGGTCAAAGATCACAAAACCGGACCAGACCAGGCGGCGCGTCAGGATTTCGCGTTCATTGCGCGGCCCGGTAGGCTGAGGCACCCAGGTCTGCACGGATGCGGTGCCGCATTGGACGATACGCCCGCCCACGGCCATCTGTCGCAGCACCGTATCCAGTATCGTACCGCCGGTGTTGTCATAATAGACGTTCACGCCTTGTGGAGCGGCGCGTGACACCTCTGCCTGCAAATCGCCCGTGCGGTAGTTTATTGCCACATCATACCCGAAGGTGTTGAGACACTGCGAGACCTTCGCGTCGCTACCCGTCAGACCGACCGTGCGGCATCCGAGGCTCCGGCCGATCTGGCCGACGAAGCTGCCCACCGATCCGGCGGCGGTCGATACCAGAAGGGTGTCGCCTGCCTTGGGCCGCCCCAGTTGGTTCAGCGCGATCCAGGCTGTCACTCCATTGATGCCGCAAAGACTGCCGAAAGCTTCCAGAGGAATGTCCTGCGCGCAGCGGTGCAGGATCGCCGCAGGCGCGACTACCGCGTAATCCTGCCAGCCGAAGAAGCCGTAGACGAAATCGCCTGCCGCGTAGCCTTCCACCCGGGACGCGATCACGATTCCGACCGCCAGTGCCCGCATGGGCCCACCCAAGGGCACAGGTTCCGAATAGTTCGCCACGTCCGCCGCCCAACCCCGTTGCGCGGGGTCGACCGAAAGATAGATGTTGCGCACCAGCAGCTCCCCGTCGCCCGCCGACGGGATCTCCCCTTCGTCCAGTGTGAAATGTCCCGGCTCGGGCACGCCGGTCGGGCGCGTCGTCAACAAGACGCGCCGGTTTCTTTTGGGGCGGGAAAAGGCGGGGATGTCGCGAGGCACGTTCAGAACCCCACATTCGCGGCACCTTTGGTGCCGAGCATTTCGCGCGCCTCATCGGGTGTGGCTATTTCCAGCGACAGTTCCTCGAGGATGTGCCTGATCTTGGTGACGGAGGCTGCGTTGGAGGGCGACAATTGTCCCTTGGAGAGGTAAAGATTGTCCTCAAGCCCCACCCGTACGTTGCCACCGAGGATCGCACCCATCGTGAGGAAGGGAAACTGGTGGCGCCCAGCGGCGAGCACCGACAGGAAATAATCCTCGCCGAACAGTCGGTCCGCGGTCGCCTTCATGTTCATGAGGTTCTCAGGATCAGCCCCGATGCCGCCCAGAATTCCGAAGATCGACTGCACAAAGAAGGGTGGCTTCACCATCCCGCGATCCGCGAAATGGGCGAGGTTGTAGAGATGGCCCACGTCATAGCATTCGAATTCGAACCGCGTGCCGTGATCTCCCAGCTCCGTCATCGCGCGTTCGATCTGCGTGAAGGTGTTGGACAGGATGAAGTCCGTCGTCATCTCGAGGTACGGTTGTTCCCATTCGTGATCGAACTGGCCCCGCTTGGCGGCGCCCGAGATGTTGAAGTTGAAGGAGCCCATGTTCATCGAGGCGATTTCGGGCTTGGCCCAGTTCGCAGCTGCCAGCCGCTGGTCCATCGTCATGCCGAGACCCGCGCCGGTGGTAATATTGATGATCGC
>CALGEF010000159.1 GCA_937881755.1 uncultured Acidobacteriota bacterium | reverse complement strand
TTCATTCCGACCTGGTCCGTGATGAAGTAGGCGTCATCGGGATAGCCGCTGAGCTGAGCGTTCGCATTGACGCTGCGATCTGCCGGAATGGTCGGAATATGCCAGACGTTCAGATAGTCGTGCTCAGCATCTTGATAGAACAGACCCGCGATGAACCTTAGCCGCTCAGACTCGTCGTTCTGGAGGCGCAGCTCGTGGGTCGTCGTTTTGTACTTGTCGTCGCTGTCGTACTGGATGCGGGGATCGGTGCAGGTTGACGCGTCCAGTGAGCCCGAGCTGTAGCATGTATAATATGGGATGTAGGCGGAGTATTCAGCGTAGGCAGAATAATCAACATTATAGTCGACTTCGCGGTCGAGGATGGATCCTGCATAAGTCAGTTGAAGACCGCCGATCTGACCCTCAACACTTAGGCCGGCCTGGGTGAACGTATCCTGACCGCTGTCATCGAAGAAGCGAGCGACTTCCAGATCGCCGATATCTTCCGGATCATGATCCCAGACCCCATTGGTCTTCTGGCGCTGATGCATCAGTTTTGCCGTCGCGGTCCAGTTTTCATTCAGATCGATCTTGAGGGCTGCGCGCGCGCCGGTATTTTCCTCAGTGTTGAAATCTTCCTCAACAAACGGTGCGTTGTCGACTGTGATATTGCCGAAGGTGAAAGTGGTCGTTGCCGGCACGTTGTCGATGTAGCCACCGTCTTCGGCGTGCCAGCCAGCGATGCGCAGCGCGGCATTTTCTGAAAGCTTGAAATTTGCAAATCCTTCGGCGGAATAGCTTTCGCTTCCTTTGTGGGTCGTCGCCAGGGACAGATCATATCCGGCTTCGAATCCATCGGTGCTCGGCGCGTTTGTAATGATCCTCAGCGTACCAGCTTGTGAGCCTGCCCCATAAAGCGTGCCCTGGGGCCCAGCGACCGCTTCAACGCGGGCGATGTCATACATGTGGACATCGAGTACCCGGCCAATCGTCGTGACAGGCTGGTCGTCAAGGTAGACGGCGACACTCGGGCTCGAGCCGGATTTGTTGCCGCCGCCGCCCGACGAGATACCCCGCATGAAGACCTGCGAATTGCCGGGGCCCTGGCCTGCAAAAGATACGCTCGGCAGAAGGGCAACATAGTCTTCGAAGTTGGCAACGCCCTGACTTTCGAGTTCGGAGCTGCCAAGAACGTTAATGCTGACAGGGACGTCCTGCAGATTTTCGGTTCGCTTCTGAGCGGTGACCGTAACCGTCTGGAGCAGCATCGCGGACGCTTCGCCTGGACTTTCATCCTGGGCGAGGGCAGGCGCGCTCACGACCACGCCGGCGATTGCGAAAGCCGAAGCCTGAGCAAGAAGGCGCTGCCGGCTGGACCACATCGGGTATGACATCTTGTTTCCTCGCTTAGGCAGCCGGCCCGATTTTTCGGTGCAGACGCTGCATGACCGTTTCCTCAGGGAGCCCGGACGCCGCTGATTACCGCGCGGCCGCTCATCCCGTGATCGATCGGTATTCTGACACCTTGCGGCTGGCAAAAGATCATTTGTCACCGACGCATGAGGCAAATTCATGGGCTCGGCGCTGAGGGGCGCGCGGGCGTGTCGGAAACAACGCTGCTCTGCACGAGCGCGCAGCCGGGACGCAGGCCGTCCGGCGAAACAATCTATTGCTTGTAGGTGACGAGGGTGTCGCCGAGAGCGGCTTTCAAGGGACTGAGCCAGGGCTCGAAATTTTCCCATTGATCAAGCCCGGATGTAAAGATCGGCTGGCGGACCTGTTCAGAACTGGCCGTCTTTACGGCGCGCCTGTTTTCGTAAAAGCGCAGGCAATTGTCTTCGAAAGGCAATCCGCAATGGTCGAGCAGGCGCCGGACCTGTGCCTGCGTATCTGCCACCATGTCTTCGTATTGCACGCGCAGGACGTGGCCCGGCAGGACCTCCTGCCAGTGGCGCATGAGCCCGACATAGTCAGCGTAATATCTTCCGATATCGGTCAGATTGTAGGTGAAATTCTGGCCCTTGGCGAAGAGCTGCTTGTAACCGCTGAAGCAACACGCAACCGGATGACGCCGTGCATCGATGATGGTTGCATTTGGCAGGATCAGCCGGATCAGGCCGATATGCGCGAAGTTGTTCGGCATCTTGTCTATGAAGAAGGGCGCGCCTGTCCGGTGTATCCGGGTGCGCTCGATGTATTCCTCACCCAGCGCGGTCAGATCTGCATCCGAGAGCCGGGTCAGCCCGCCGGGATAGCTCGATGGGTCATCGCTGCGT
>CALGEF010000158.1 GCA_937881755.1 uncultured Acidobacteriota bacterium | reverse complement strand
TCCCGATGCTGACGCAGCCGACCTTCTTTGCGGAGATGTCCGCCGACGGACTGGTTTCAACCTCGATCCCGCATTGCCGCGGCGTGCTGTCTACCGCGCGGACAAATGACCCGAATTCGGGCAACACGCAGTTCTTCCTGATGCGCGAACACTCGCCGCACCTCGACAAGCAATACACGTCCTGGGGCCGCGTGATTGCGGGGCAGGATGTGGTCAAGGCCCTGAAGAAGGGCGAGCCGGGCAGTGGCACGGTGGACGATCCGGACCTGCTGACATCGGCCAAAATCGCCGCCGATCTGCCAGAGGCGAGCCGGCCAAAAGCCTGGGTACTGCGCACAGATACCGAGGCCTTCGCGGCCGAACTCGCCACCAGGGGCGAAGTCGATGTGTGCGAGTTGCCAGCCATTCCGGCGATCGTGGAGTAAGCGCAGCCTTGACGCTTTGCCTATGCCCGCGCGATGAGCGGGGGCATGGACCTTACCCCTTTTGATTTTGACCTACCCGAGGCGCTGATCGCGCTGCGCCCGGCCGAGCCGCAGGATTGCGCGCGGCTGCTGGTGGTGCACGGCGACGGGCGGTTGGAGGATGCCAGTGTCCGCGACCTGCCGCGCTACATCGCCCCTGGCGACGTGCTGGTTTTCAACGACACCCGCGTCCTGCCCTCCGCGCTCAAAGGCGTGCGCCCTGCGCGCAATGGCGCCAGCCGCGACGTGACCGTGGATGTGAACCTGGTCGAGCGGATGGATGGGCGGAGCTGGCTGGCGCTGGCCCGGCCGGGCCGCCGGCTCAAGCAAGGCGACACGATTCAGTTTGCCGATGGATTTTCTGCGGTTATCACCGGGCGCCGCGAAGGCGGCGAGATCGAACTGGAATTCGATTGCGAAGGCGCCGCGCTCGAGGCGGCGCTGGACCGGCACGGCGCCATGCCGCTGCCGCCCTATATCGCGCGGCGCCGGCCTGCCGACGCGAAGGACCGTGAGACCTACCAGACGAATTTTGCCGGTGAGGAAGCTGCCAGCGTCGCGGCGCCAACCGCCGGACTGCACTTTACGCCGCGCCTCCTGGAAGAGATCGATGCAGCCCGGATCGCGCGGGAAACGGTACGTCTGCATGTCGGGCTCGGCACGTTCAAGCCGCTGGAAGAAAAGCATCTTCTGGAAAACAGGCTGCACGAGGAATGGCGTCGCCTGACGCCGGAAGTCGCGGCGCGGCTGAACAAGGCGCGGGCAGCCGGCAACCGGATCGTACCGGTGGGCACGACTGCGATGCGTACGCTGGAAAGCTGCGCGGAGGACGACGGCACCCTGAACGCGGCCACCGGGCCGACCGACATTTTCCTGAAGCCCGGAGACCGCATCCGGGCGACCGACGCCCTGGTGACCAACTTCCACCTGCCGGAATCCAGCCTGTTCATGCTCGTCTGTGCACTGATGGGCACGGAGGTGATGCAGGCGGCCTACGCGCACGCCATCCGCGAAGGCTACCGCTTCTATTCCTACGGCGATGCCTGCCTGCTTTTGCCGTGACGCAGTAGGGGCGGAACTATTTCGATTTGTACGACCGGGCGTCGATGAAATCCATGATCGCGAATCCGACGCCCGATATGACGAAGGTGACGTGGATGATTGTGTACCACATAAGGTCCTCGGCGGAGTATTTGCCAAGGTCCATGAAGATTTTCAGCAAGTGGATGGCCGAGATCGCCACGATCGAGGCGATGAGTTTGGACTTGAGGCCGGAGAAATCCACCTTGCCCATCCAGGCCGGACGGTCGCGGTGCTCCGCTGGGCCGATTTTCGAGACGAAGTTCTCATAGCCCGAAAACAGGATGATAAGCACCAGGTTGCCGGCCAGCGAGACATCGACCAGCGACAGGATCAGCAGGATGACATCCGATTCCTCCATAACCAGCACGCCCGGAATGGCGTGGGCGAGTTCGCGGAAGAAGGTGACGATCAGGATGCCGAGCGCCGCAATGAGGCCCAGATAGATCGGCGCCATCAGCCAGCGGCTGGCAAAAATCGTATGCTCGATCACGCGCTCCAGCAGCGGGTCGCGCTGCGCGCCTGCGGTGTCATCCTTGCCAGTCGTCATCCGAAATCCCCTTGTTGGCCAGGGAACTGGCATGCCGCGCAGATTTGTCCAGCAGCAATTGTGCGCTGCAGCGTCAGCCCGCCGGGCGCAGTTCCGCCATCGAGCGGATCGCCTTCGCGGCGGTGATGCGCGCGAGGTGGCGGCCCTTGTCATCGCGCCAGTCGGCCTCGACCAGAGCGGTGGTCTTGCCCCGGCTGATCAGGCGGCCCTCGATGGTGATCAGGCCGTTCGGTACCGGGCGCAGAATCCGCGTCTGCAGTTCCATCGTGGTAAACCACTCGCCGTCGTCCAGCGCGCTCGCCATCGTCATCGAGACGATGTGATCGGAAAGCCCCGCAACCCAGCCGCCGAAGACACGGTCCGGCTGGATGTCGCGGTCGCCGGTATTGGGCCATTCATAGCGGGTGTAGCCGTAGGAGACTTCCTTCAGCCATTCATGCGGCTTGATGCCGAGATTGCGGATGCCGTTCGGCAATTCCCATTCGCCGGAACGGAGCCGGGCGAAGAAGGCCTCTTGCTGGGCCGAAAGTTCGGTTCGCATCAGGTAACGGTCGCCCCGCCGTCCACCACCAGCATCTGGCCGGTCATGTAGGCGCCTGCCCTTGAGGCAAGATAGACCGCCGCGCCGGAGATTTCTTCCGGGTCGCCGATACGCTTCAGCGGCGTGCCTGTGAGGGCGCGCTTCAGGGTTTCCGGATTGTCCCAGAGGGCCTTGGCAAAGTCGGTCTTGATCAGGCCCGGCGCGATGCAGTTGACGCGGATATTGTCGGCGCCGAATTCGGCGGCAAGGTTGCGGGCAAGCTGGAAGTCAGCCGCTTTCGAGATGTTGTAGGCGCCGATCACCGGCGAGGCGCGCAGGCCGCCGATGGACGAGACGATGATCACGGCGCCGTCTTTCCGCTCGCGCATCTGCGGTGCGCACATCTGGATCAGCCAGTGGTTCGAGATGATGTTGTTCTGCAGGATCTTGGTGAAGGCGTCATCCGAGATGCCCGACATCGGGCCATAATAGGGGTTCGAGGCCGCGTTGCAGACGACGATGTCGATCTTGCCGAACGACTTGTTCGTCTCGTCGACCATCGCCTGCAGGTCTTCCTTGGAGGATATGTTGGCCGGGATGGCGATGGCGGTGCCGTCGCCATGCTTCTTGTTGATTGCGTCAGCGACTTCCTGGCAGGGGCCGGGCTTGCGCGAGGAAATCACCACGCGGGCGCCCTGGTCCGCCATGGCCTCGGCTATCGCCCGGCCGATGCCGCGCGAGGAGCCCGTGATGATGGCGGATTTTCCCTTGAGATCGAACAGGCTCATGGCGGCCCTCCCTGATTGTTTGTTCTGATGACGGTGGTAACCCTATGGGAGGCGGGCCGGATGGGCTAGAGCTTCCGTAGGGGGAATTTCTCCCCCCGGCCCGCGTACCTGACAGGCCGGAATCGCCTGCGGCGAAGCGGACGCTTCAGCCTCCCGGCAACCCTGATGGACTGCCGGACATCTGGGGATATGGTGCCAGGCAGATTGCGCGCGCGCTTGCCGTGATCGCACTGATCTGCCAGGCATTGATGCCTGATGCCTGATGCCTGATGCTTGGGGCACTGGTGGCGGCATCTTCACGCCAGGCGATCTGCCCTCGGTGCTGAGTTCGACCAGCTTATCGCCCAGAAATCCCGGTCCGCACCGGCAGACACGGACCATGACTGCCCGGCTTGTGTGATCGCCCCAACGGCCACACTTCACGAGCGGGTTGTCCTTAAGTCACCATCGGAAGGCAGTGTCGCCCAAACTGTGCCCGTCTTAGAGGTCCGCTTCGCGCATGTCCCGCGCAGCCCGCATCAGCGCCGCTGGAGGCGGCGCTCGCGGCCTGTCCCGGCGCAAGCCTGGGCAAGCTCCTGATGCCTGCGGCGGCGTCGGATCCCACCCTCGAATTCGAACTCCGGGGCGAGGCAGGGCCGCGCACGCTTTGGGTAGACCGCGGCACCGGCGAGGTGCTGCATTCCGTGGCGACGCCGGACCGGTTCATGAATTTCGTCAAGCGTATCCACGGCACGCTGCTGGCGGAGGATCGCGGTTCGCTTGTCGTCGAGACCATGGCAAGCTGGATGATCATCCTCATCGTCACCGGCGTGTACCTCCGGTGGCTGCGCGGGACCGCGTGGTGGCGCGTGATCGTGCCGAAGTTCGGCGAAGGGCCGGGCAGGCGGGAGACCCGGCGCAGGGTGCACGGCATGAGCGGCGCCTGGATCGGCGGTGTCGTGCTGGCCATCCTGTTCTTCGGCCTGCCCTGGACGCAGGTCTGGGGGGGCGGATTCAACAAGGCCAAAGACCTCGCCGGCCTGAAGGCGCCGGGGCAGGAACGGCTCGTTACGCTCGAGTTGCGAAATTTGTATACTGATTATTCCGGGCATGACATGCTTGTCGGAATGGATCATGGCACCGGCGCCGAACTTTGGGATCAGGGCGAGGGCGCGGGAGAGGTCGGCGTGCAGTCGGCCCCGGCCGTGGCTGGCGCGGCCGCACCGCACTCCCTGCAGGCAGTCCTCGATGTAGCCGCGCCGGACCACTACGCGGCCCCCTTGGAAGTTGAGCCGCCACGCGGCGAGAACGGCGTCTGGACGATCCGCTCGATGGCCGCCGCCCGGCCGGATCGGATCACCGTCCACCATGACCGCTGGACCGGCGCGGAACTGATGCGGATCGAATTCACCGATAACAATCCGGTCGACCGGTTCATGGCGCCCGGCGTCGCCTTCCATGAAGGCGCGCTTTTCGGCTGACCCAACCACGCCGTCGGTGTCATCGTCACGCTCGGCCTCATCCTGCTCAGCGTCACCGGCGCCGCCATGTGGTGGCGCCGCCGGCCGAAGGGCCGCCTCGGCACACCGCCGATGCCGGCTGACAGGCGGCTCGCCGCTGGCGTTGTCGTCCTGATCCTGGTGGTCTGCCTGTTCCTGCCGATGGCGGGCCTGACGCTTCTGGCGGCCCTGGTGATTGATCTGCTGATCTCTGCCGGCCGGCGTTTCCGCGGCGCCCCGGTCTAGAGACCCCAGGCGTCGGAGAGGATGCCGGCGAGCGTTTCCGTCCGCTTGCGGACTATTTCCGGCGTCCAGGCGTCCTGTTCCATCAGGTCGCGGGTAAGGGCGAAAGCCTGACCGCCGCCGCCATTGAAGTAGATTTCCTTCTTGGCGCGGTAGTCAAGGCGGTCCGCCTTCTGGTTTACCTTGGTGGTCAGCAGGACGAAGTTGCCGATCGTGTCACATTGCTCCCGGCGGCGCGCGGCGTCCGGCCAGGTGTCCAGCCAGTGGCTGTCGTCGGGAATGGTGCGCGGCAGCACGTGTTCGACGGTCGCGTCCGATTCCGGTGGGATGGTCCGGCCCCCGGCGAGCGCCGCGCACAGCCGCAGGGCAATCGCCCGGCGCTGCCCGAAGGTGGCAAACCGGCCTATCAACCGCTCACGGACCTTCTTGCCTTCATCGCGGGAGATGGCGAACGGGCCGGTCTTGGACAGGAGCACGCGGTCATTTCGCACCGCTTCGGTCACGCGCGAAAAGCGGCGGCTGCGCTGGTCCCGGTCATGGATCAGCAGCTGCGTGACATAGGACAGGCGTTCGAGGTTCTGGAAGAATTCCGGCGCAGCGGCATCGTCCACGCCCCGCTCGGCCAGGAAATGTAGCGCTGGCGCGCGCCAGTTTGCCTGCTCGAGGGCGCGCATCTGGTGCAGGCAGTTCGCGATGGCCTGCGCGCGCGGGCCCTCCTCGAGCTGCGCCGTCTCGATCTGGCGGTAGGCGCGCACATAGGCTGGCAATATATCGTCGAGGAACTTGCGCGCATCAATCCTGGCCAGCGCGCCTTTCTGGAACGCGGCGACGATATCGCCCTTGGTGCCGCGGTCGAAGATCGTGCGGATCTGACGCAGCAGGTCGTCGAAGGCAGCGCCCCCGAGGGTCGCCTCATGCTCGGCCCAGCGCTCTGCATAACGGGCCGCCTCGCTGGAGGTAAACCGCGCGCGCTGAAACAGTTCGGTCTTGATAATATCGTGCGCGCCGGGCTCCTTGCCGCGTGTGTTCAGCACACGGAACACCTTGAAGCCCTGATCCTTGTTGTCGACGACGACGCGCACCAGCGCGCAGCCTTTCATGACGATTTCGGTCAGCGCGCGGCGCCTTTCGGGCTCCACCTGGCCGAGTTCCTTCTGGAAGGCGGCGGCGTTGGCCACCATGCGCGCCTGGCTCTCGCTCTCGCCGGGGTCTGCGTCGAGTTCCAGCGTTGAGCCGGGCCGCTGGATCGTGTCGCGGAAGAAAGCGCCGTCCTGGTAGTTCAGCGCGATGCGCCAGTTGGCGCCTTCGCCGAGGATCGGGCGGGCCTCATCGGCGATCAGCGCGTGCAGCGCGCGCGCCCGGTCCTTGTCCGGCTCGATGTCGCGAAGGACGCACAGGAGGATGGTCAGCGTGGTCAGCCGCTGTTGCCCGTCAACGATTTCCAGCACGCCGCGCTCTTCGCCATGCACGAAAACAACGGCGCCGATGAAGTGCGGGATCTGGGCGTCGGTCGCTTCCTGCAGGTCGCCGAGCAGGTCGAGCGCTTCGGTCTCGCCCCAGGAATAGCTTCGCTGGTAAGGCGGCATCCGCAGCCGCTCGCCCGGCGCAAACACATCGCTCAGTGAGCTTTCCTGCGCGCGGACGCCGAGATGCATGCCTCTACCCTTCTGCAAGCCATCTCCCTAGCCCTTGCCAAAGGCGTTCACAACGAGACATGAACGTTGCGCGATGTAATTCGCGGTAGAGTGTGACGGGAGAGTAACGCCATGCGGCTGGTGCGGTTCCAACTCGGCGGTCAGGTGGCGTATGGCCGGCTTGATGGTATCATGATCCAGCCGGTCGAGGGTGCGGATCTCACTAAAGCGCTGGCGGGCAAAGCCGCCGGGGCGCCGGTGGCGCTGGCGTCGGTGCGTCTCCTGGCGCCGGTCGCGCGGCCGGGAAAGATCCTCGGCATCGGCGTCAACTATGCAGCGCACGCCGCCGAGAGTGTCAGCTTCGTCAACACGTCGAAGCCCGAGGTACAGAAATGGTTCAACAAGCAGGCAACCGCCACCAACGGACCGTATGACGACGTCCACCTGCCGAAAGTCTCCGCGCAGCTCGACTATGAGGGCGAGCTTGTCGTCGTGATCGGCAAGGCGGGGCGCCATGTGCCCCGCGACCGGGCTATGGAAATCGTCGCCGGCTATTGCGTCGGCGGCGACTACTCTGTCCGCGACTGGCAGAAGGCGAGCCAGACGATGATCATGGGCAAGGGCTTCGACACCCATGCCGTCTTCGGGCCGGCAATCGTGACACCGGATGAGGCGGGCGACATTTCCGGTGCCGAGATCCGCACCTACGTCAATGGCGACCTGCGCCAGACCGGCAAGCCCTCGCAGATGATCCACGACATCGCCGCCCAGATCGAACACCTCACGGCCGCCTTCACGCTGGAGCCGGGCGACGTCATCTATACCGGCACGCCGGCCGGTGTCGGCGCGGGCTTCGATCCGCCGAAGTGGCTCAAAGCAGGCGATACCGTACGCATCGAGATCGACGGGCTTGGCCATGTCGAGAATAAAGTTGTGGAGGAACCGGGGGCCCTGCGGATCGGCTAACCGCGGGTTCTGGAGGGAACGACGGGGCCTCATCCTTACGGACAAGGCCCCTGTCTCCCCCGAGATCGCCCCGCTCCGGCCAGAAAAGGCCGCGGACCTGAGACGAACGAACAGGCTAGAGTTTCAGTTAAGCGCTGAAAGGTCTTCTGGTCCATGCCGGATCCGCTGCCGCGACGAAGGAAGCGACTGCGTGTTGCCTTCGGGCAACGGTCCGGACCCGGGTTGCCGGAGGGGGCAAATCAAGCCAATTCCAAGCACTTCGTTAACCAATTCTGCCTTATTGTTAAGGTTGATGAGCTATTTCCGGGTGCTGGTCTCATGACGATTGTCTTGTTTCTCCTATACCTCGCGGCTGGCGCAGGCGTGGGCTATGGCATCTTCACGTTCACCGCTGTGGGACTGCCCCTGTCGATTGCGGGCGGGGCCATCACGTCCGCCATGCTCGGTCAGGTCCACATCCTGGCGCGCGCCGGCGCGGCCACGAAAAAGACGCAAGCCCGGCTCGATTCGATCGAGAAGGTCGTCACCGAGGTTTCCCGCACCAACAAGGTCATCGAAGCGCGCACCGATGCGCTCGAGGAGACGGTCAGGCACGAACTCGGCGAAGAGCGTGACCGGCTCGTCAAGGAGATGAAACATCTCGAGAAAATGATCGAGCGCCTCGCTCTCAGCATGGAAAAGCGCCAGGCGGATGTCGCCATTCCGCGTCAGAGTTCGATCCTCGAAGACGCCTTGCTGCGCGACGTACGCGATGCGCTGCAGGCCGGCCGTGTCGACCTGCACCTGCAGCCGATCGTGTCGCTGCCGCAGCGCCGCGTCTCCTTCTATGAGGGCTTCACGCGCCTGCGCCGCGCCGATGGCTCGCTGATCCTGCCAGCCGATTTCCTGGACGCCGCCCGCCGCGCCAACCTGATGGGCGCGATGGACAACTTCCTGATATTCCGCTGCGTGCAGATCGTCCGCCGCCTCGCCGAGCGCGACCGCCGCGTCGGCGTCTTCTGCAACATTGCCGCGACCTCCCTCGAAGACCCGGCCCTGTTCCCGCTCTTTCTCGAATTCATGACCGAGAACCGCGACCTCTCGGGCGCCGTGATCTTCGAACTGCGCGCCGACAAGTTCGAGTCCCGCTCCGCCGTGATGCGCGCCAACATGGAGAAGCTCGCCGCCCTCGGCTTCCGCTTCTCGATCGACCATGCCACCAGCCTCGCGCTTGACCTGCCGCGCCTGCAAGGCGCCGGCGTCCGCTTCGTGAAGATGAATGGCGGCCAGCTGATTGAACAGCTGCGCGACCCGCAGGGTGAGCGCCCGGTCTCCAACATCAACCGGCGCATCGAAGGCAAGGAAGTCAGCGCCGTCCTGTCGCGCTACGCCATTACGCTGATCGCCGAGAAGATCGAGGACGAAGCCAGCGTCGTCGAAATCCTCGAATACGAAATCCCGTACGGTCAGGGCCATGTGTTCGGCGGGCCGCGCCCGATCAAAGCGTCCCTGATGGAAGACACGCAGCCCCCGAAATCCCTGATTGACCGGATGTTCAAGTTCGGCTGACCGGTCGCCGGCTTGATTTTGCCGGAATTTGCAGGCCTCCTGAGTGTATTCGTGCGGAGGAAGCCAGCCCATGCCTGTCGCCAGATTGATCCCGGCCAGCTTGCTGGCACTCGTCGCCGCCTGCGTGATCGCCCCGTCGACCACCGAACCCGCCGCGCCGCCCGCTGCGCCGGAACTCACCACCGTCTCCGAAGCGCGCCTCGCCTTCATCGCCATCACCGGCAGCCTGCCGGAAGAGGGCAACGACATGCCGCCGGACCTGCTGGATCCGCTGATGGATCTCGTGCCCGTTCGCCTCGACCTGACGCTCCGTCCGCCCTTGCTGCCAGCCGTGCAGGGCGGCGACGGATTCTACACCCCGATCACCGAGTGCGGTTACGGCCCCCTCGACGCCGGCGTGATCTCGGTGCCGACCGGATCAAACCACATGCTGCTCGACGTGCGCATGGGCTCGTCCGACGACCATCCCGCCAACCTGTTCGCGTGCGAGTACGATCCCGGTAACATCACCGACGAAACGCTCGGCACGGTCTACCGCCTGCGCGGCTGTTTCCTCCCGCAATCGGTCTCGATCCCGACCGCCGTTCAATGGGTGCTCAATCCGCTGCCAGCGCGTGCTTGCGGCCTCGGTGATTGACCAGGCAGGCCGTCCGGCCTACCTCGCCCGCCCATGACCTCCTCCCAGTTTCCTGCCGGCCTCGCCGCCCTCGCGCCCCTCTATGACACCATCCTTTGCGATGTCTGGGGCGTCATCCACAATGGCCGCGCCGCCTTCACCGAGGCGTGCGACGCGCTCGTCAGATTTCGCCGGCAAGGTGGGCAGGTCAGCCTGATCACCAACGCCCCGGTGCCGAATGAACAGGTTGTCCGCCTGTTCGAGCCGCTCGGTGTACCGATGACCGCGTTCGATACTTGCGTTTCCTCCGGTGACGCGACCCGCGCCGAACTCGCCGCCCGCCCGGACATGACCGTCTGGCGGATGGGCGGTGACGAGGGCTGGGAACACGACCGGTTCCTCTACCAGGGCCTCGGCAACACCTTCATCGACAACAACAACGCAGACCTTCTTTTGTGCATTGGCCTGCGCGACCAGCTCAGGGACCAGCCGGAGGACTACCGTGAGGAATTCCGCCGCGCGGTCGCCAAGGGCCTCCCCATGCTGTGCGCCAACCCCGACAAGCAGGTCCGGATCGGCGGCAAGCTCTACTGGTGCGCCGGCGCGCTGGCGGACGTCTACGAAGACCTCGGCGGCCAGGTCATCTATCCTGGCAAGCCCTACGCGCCGATCTATCAGCTTGCGATAGCAAGGCTTTCCGAGCTCAAATCGCCTCCGAGGCGAATTCTCTGTATCGGCGACAGCCCGGCCACCGATGTGCGCGGCGCCCGGTTGCAGGGCTATGACAGCCTGTATGTCGGCACCGGCCTGAAGCAGCATGGCGCGAATTTTGAAGCGGAAGTGACCGACCTGCTCGCCGATTACGGCGAGCACGCTACCTACGCGATGACGGGCCTCAGGTGGTGACGGCGCGCGCGGCGGCGTGTAACGGACAAAATATCAAGGATTCAGGAGCCCCTACGGCATGACGACTTTCTCCGGATACAAGTATGAAGACCTGCAACTCGGCCAGGCTTACGAGACCGTGCACACGATCACCGAGAACGACATCCAACGCTTTGTACGAGGCCATTGAATAAGC
>CALGEF010000157.1 GCA_937881755.1 uncultured Acidobacteriota bacterium | reverse complement strand
CCTCTTCTGCGTCACACCAGCCCAGCACACCCGCGCCACGCTCACCCGCCTTGAGGGCTGGTTCAAACCGCACGCACCGGTCGTGCTCTGCTCCAAGGGTATCGAACTCGCCACTGGGAAGTTCATGACCGAAGTTCTCGCCGAAGAACTGCCAGACGCGGTACCCGCAGTGATGTCCGGCCCCAGCTTCGCCATAGATGTTGCAAAGGGCCTGCCCACCGCCGTCACTCTCGCGATAAAGGACGCTGCCCTCGGCGCCGAACTGATCCAGGCCATTTCCACGCCCACCTTCCGCCCTTATCTGGGTACGGATCTTCTGGGGGCGGAGATTGGCGGCGCGGTAAAGAACGTGCTCGCCATCGCCTGCGGCATCGCGCTGGGAAAAGGCCTCGGCCGCTCCGCCCACGCCGCCCTCATCGCGCGCGGCTATGCCGAGATGACACGTGTCGCCCTTGCCATGGGCGCCGAAGCCGAAACCCTCACTGGCCTCTCCGGCCTCGGCGATCTCGTCCTCACCTGCTCGTCGGAAACCAGCCGCAACATGTCGCTCGGCCTCGCCCTGGGCGAAGGCAAATCGCTCGCCGAAGTCCTCGGCGCGCGCCACTCCGTCACCGAAGGCGTCGCCACCGCGCCCGTCCTGCGTCAGCTCGCCCGCGCGCGCGGCGTCGAGATGCCGATCTGCGAGGCCGTCGCCGCGGTCGTAGAAGGCGAGATCAGTGTGGACGAGGCGATCCTCGCGCTCCTCATGCGTCCCGTGAAAGCGGAAACGGCCCGGGCCTGAGCCCGCAGCGAGTCTCCAGGTCAGTCACGAAGCCATGATCGCGCGTCCAATGCACGCCTGCCTGCGGAAAAATCATGTCAGCATCAACAAATGGTGCGACATCACCCATGGAGCCTGCCCCGATGAAATTCCGCACCCTCCTGCACGGCGCCGCCGCCGCAGCCCTCACCGCCGCGTGCACATCGACCGAAACCTCCGTTGCCGCCGAAGCCCCCCGGAAATCGTGGAACCGAACGAAGCCTCGGTCACGGCTGGCGGCGCCGCGATGTATCCCGGCAAGAACATCGCCGGGAACGCTGTGAACTCTGCAGACCACACGACGCTGGTCGCTGCGGTCGTCGCTGCAGGCCTCACCGAACCCCTCTCCAGCCCAGGCCCCTTCACGGTCTTCGCGCCGGTCAACGGCGCCTTCGCCGCGCTCCCCGCCGGCACGGTCGATACGTTCCTCCTGCCGGAAAAAAAGGACACGCTGACGAAAGTCCTCACCGCGCATGTCGTCGCCGGTGACCTGAAAGCCGCTGACCTGATTGCCCTCACCGCCGCCCATGGCGGCGCCGAGACACTGACCACCGTCTCCGGTGACACGCTCACCTTCGCCGTCGGCGGCGGCGCAGCCATCGTCACCGATGAAAACAGCGGCAAGGCCACCGTCGTCGACAAAGTGCTCGCGCCGAACTGCACCGGCCCGCCCAACGGCTGGCGCGCTCCTCCCCCGGGTGACCGGCCGGACGACGCGGGGCAGCGGGCAACCGCTCCCCCATTTCCATTCGCAGACAGGGCCCCTTCCCCCACCGTCACCCCTCGCCGCCAAATGCCAGCCTGCTACACTGCTCCCCGAACGGAGGAACCACCATGCTCAAGAAATCCTATGAAGCCTTCAAGGTGACCATCGAGGACAAGGTCGCCCACATCCAGATGTCGCGTCCCGAAGCGATGAACACAATGAACAAGGCCTTCTGGAACGAACTTCCGGAGATCGTGCGCACCATCGACCAGAACGCCCTCGCCCGCGTCATCGTCATCTCCTCCACCGGCAGGCATTTCTCCGCCGGCATGGACACGGCCGTCTTCACCGGCCCGCGTCCCACCGGGCCGCAGGACCGCTACGTCGCCGCCGAAGCCTTCCGCACTAACGTGAAAGCGATCCAGGCCTCCTTCAACTGCATGGAAGAAGCCCGCATCCCGGTCCTCTTCGCCTGCCATGGCGGCGTCATCGGCGGCGCCATCGACATGATCACCGCCGGCGACATCCGCTGGTGCACGAAGGACACCTTCTTCTGCATCATGGAAATTAACATCGCGATGACCGCCGATGTCGGCACCTTCCCGCGCCTGCAGCGCTACATTCCGGAAGGCTGGGTCAAGGAGATGGCCTACACGGGCCGGCGCATCGACGCCGCGAAAGCCAAGGAAATCGGCCTCGTCAACGACATCTACGACACGCACGAAGACCTGATCGCCGGCGTGATGACCACCGCCCGCGAAATCGCCACGAAGAACCCGGTCGCCGTCACCGGCTCAAAAGTCCTGATCAACTACGGCCGCGACCACACAACCGCCGACACGCTGGATTATATCGGCATCTGGAACGCTGCGATGTTCCCGCCCACCCACATGGCCGAAGCCTTCGCCGCCCGCGCCGAAAAGCGTGATCCGGTTTTCCCGGACCTCGCACCCTACCGGTCGGAACCGATGTAACGAAAGGTCAGCTCGGCAGTCTCGCCAGGTCCTGCACGGACTGGCGGGAGCGCTCGACCACAGATGAGACCAGCTCGTGCGAGAACGTCGCCCCGCTGAACCAGGTCCGCTGGCCGCCCTGCGCCTCGCGCATCGCGGTGAACAATCCGTCCGCCACGGCGTCCGCCCGGTACTGAGGGAAATGCTTCCAGGTCTGCGCACAGATCAGCGTGTCCGCCTGCACGCCCATGCGCTGCAGGTCGGCCATAAGGATTTCGCGCAGTTCCGGCGGCGTCAGGCCGTTCGAGAACTGCCCGGTCACATAGAGATGCGCGCCGTCCTCCATCACCGCACCCTCGCGCCTCGCGCCCAGCATGGCTCCGCGCAGGGAAGGGTCCTTGCAGGCGCGCGAAAAGCCGTGCACTTGCGCGCCCTTGAACCAGTTCTTCGAGGCCACCAGCGTCGTCGTGTAGTTCTGCCACTCCACACCTTGCAGGATGACTTTTTCCGCCGGCAGCAACTCCGTCAGCTTCGCAAACTCGTCCATCGGGATGGTCGAGATCAACG
>CALGEF010000156.1 GCA_937881755.1 uncultured Acidobacteriota bacterium | reverse complement strand
ACGCGCTGTCTATCCCGGCCGGGTGCTGCGGGTGACGCGCACTGTCGGCGATCTGGTCAACAAGGGCGATACGCTCGCAGAAGTCGAGAGCTCCAGCAGCCTGCAAAGCTATTCCGTGCGCGCACCAATCTCCGGAACCATACTTGAACGGCGCACAAATGCTGGCGATGTCGCAGCCAGTGAGCCACTCTTCGTGATCGGTGATCTGGGCGCCGCGCAGGCAGAGCTGCATGTCTTCCCGAAAGATGCGGGACTTATCAAACCTGGCCAGACCGCTACGGTTCAACTGGCCGGGGGCGACCTCTTTGCTGAAGGCAAGATCGACAGCTTCCTGCCGATGGCCGAAGCGGGCACGCAGGCTCTGATCGCCCGTGTCGCGCTGCCGAGAGACGCGAGTTTCCGGCCCGGGATGCGGGTCACGGCATCGGTCGATACGTCCGAGACGCAGGTTCCACTCGCCGTGCGCGAGAGCGGTCTCCAGCGCTTCCGCGACTTCACGGTCGTCTTTGCCAAGTACGGCGCGACTTATGAGGTACGCATGCTGGAACTTGGCCGCAAGGATGGCGACTTCGTCGAAGTTCTTGGCGGCATTGATCCGGGTGAAAACTACGTCACGGCAAATTCCTTCCTCATCAAAGCCGACATTGAAAAGTCCGGTGCAAGTCACGATCACTAGGAGGCCAGCCCATGCTTGAACGGATCATCCGCTTCTCCATCGCCCAGCGATGGCTTGTCCTTGCCTGCGTCGCCGGCCTTGCCGCACTCGGCATCTACAATTTCCAGCGCCTTCCGATTGATGCCGTCCCCGACATCACGAATGTGCAGGTCCAGATCAACTCCGAGGCCGCAGGTTACTCGCCGCTCGAAGCCGAGCAGCGCATAACCTTCCCGGTCGAGACCGCCATCGCAGGCCTCCCCGGACTCGACTACACCCGCTCCATTTCCCGCTACGGTCTCAGCCAGGTGACGGTTGTCTTCGAGGAAGGCACCGACATTTACCGCGCACGCCAGCTGGTTTCTGAGCGCATACAGTCTGCCCGGGAGGTACTGCCGCCAGGTGTCGCGCCGGAACTAGGCCCTATCGCGACAGGTCTCGGCGAGATCTACATGTACGTCCTTTCGTCGGAGCCAGGCGCCACGACACCGGAGGGCACTACCTGGGCCGCCATGGACCTCCGCACGCTGAACGACTGGGTTGTCCTGCCTCAGCTGCGCGGCGTGAAAGGCGTAACGGAAGTCAACACGATCGGCGGATACAAGAAGGAAATCCATGTCATTCCCGATCCTTCAGCGCTCGCCGCGTTCGGGCTCACGCTTGCTGATGTCATGTCGGCGCTCGAAGAGAACAACGCGAATGCGGGCGCCGGGTATATCGAGCGCAACGGCGAGCAGAACCTAGTGCGTATACCGGGCCAGGCGGCAACGCTTGATGACCTGCGCCAGATAGTCGTCGCCGACTCTGGCGCTGCGCCGATACGTATCGGAGACATTGCCTCCGTCGAACTGGGTAAGGAGCTGCGCACGGGCGCGGCCACCCAGGACGGGGAAGAAATTGTTCTTGGCACGGCATTCATGCTGGTCGGCGAAAACAGCCGGACGGTCTCGCAGGCCGTCGATGCAAGGATCGACGCCATACGGCCGAGCCTGCCTGAAGGCGTGACGCTGACGACTGTTTATGACCGCACCCTGCTCGTTGACCGCACGATCGCGACCGTCGAGAAAAACCTGGTTGAAGGCGCACTCCTCGTCATCGTGA
>CALGEF010000155.1 GCA_937881755.1 uncultured Acidobacteriota bacterium | reverse complement strand
AAATCGCCTTATCCCCGCGCGGCGGCCGCAATTGGCCCGGTCTGTCTCACAGTCGCTGACGGGGAACAGGGGCAGCGTGTTCACGAGATTACTATTACAGATGTCACGAAATTACTATTAGTGATCCTGCCCACGTGTCGCTTCAGGCCCGGGCGCGCCCCCGGCCGGAGCGGCAGGCCGGTAAGGGAGCCGACGGGCATCGCAACCTTGAGGAAGAGGTTTGCGCGGCGCACCGATCTGCCGCGGCCCCCTCCGGCGACCTGCGCTGCGCCGGGGGCCCCGCGTCTTGCGAACCGGGCCAGGTGAACACCGCGCGTTCGCCCGGGCGCCTCCTGCCAGCGTCCGGCTTGCGGTCCTTCGAGCAGATGACGACGGCTTATTAGATATTCCGTATACATACAGTGCACCGGCGCGGGCCTGGCTTGCTGTTGACGAAAACGGCTCAAGGCTTTCGTTTGTCGAGGAAGGCGCGGAAACTGTCCTGCGCGGCGGCGCCGACAGCGTTTTCGGCCATGACATCGCCGGCCCGCGCATAGGCGTCAGACTGCGGCAACTCGATCTGTTGGTAATAGGCCTGCTTGCCAGAACCCTTGGACCCGGCCTGTCCGCGGGTGGCGCGGGTGATCAGGTCGAGCGTGGCAGCCTCCAGCTGGTCATCGGGCACCACGCGGTTGACGAGGCCCCAGTCGGCCGCGGTCCGGGCATCGATGGGGTCCCCGGTCATCGCCAGCTCCAGCGCCCGCTTGCGGCCGAGATTGCGGGCCACCGCCACCAGCGGCGTATGACAGAACAGGGCGCCCTTGCCGCCGGGCAGCGCAAAAGCCGCTCTTTCTCCCGCCACGGCCAGGTCACAGGTGGCCACAAGCTGGCAGCCCGCCGCCGTGGCAAGGCCCTGCACCCGGGCCACCACCGGTTGTGGCAGGGCCTGCACGCAATCCATCATCTCAGTGCAGACGCGAAACAGCGCCCGTACCTCGTCCTGGTTCTGGCCGGCCATGTCAGCAAAATGATGCCCTGCCGAAAACACCGGCCCACGGGCGGCAAGGATAACTCCGCGCGCATCGCTGCCGGCGATGTCCTGCAACACTTCGGTCAGCTCCAGCATCAGCGGCAGGGACAATGCGTTGCGCTGCTCCGGGCGGTTGAGCGTCACGGTGACAATCGAAGCCTGGCGGTCAACCCGTAAATGGCGGGTCTCGGTCATGTGCGTCCTCCTTGCAGGAATGGGCTGGCAGAAACGGGCTGGCTGAACCGAGCCGGAGGCCCCGAAGGCTGTCTGGCCCGGGTGATGAAACGATAGCGGCTGCCTTCAGCGCTGCAAAGCGGCTGGCCCCGCCTCCTGCCAGCGGAATGTATCCGGCCGGCCCGGGAAGGCGGCGCTGCCGGGAACATTGCGCTCATCCGGGGGCGGCGTATCCGGCCGCGTCGGTAGGTTTCCGGCGGCCCCTGCGCGGGATGTTTCCGGATTCGTACTGGCCGCTGATGGTCTGTGCCAGGACGTCATTGCCGTTTGCGCCGACACGGGCCGGAGAGGGGCGAGGTGCGCGCGTCCGGCCAGCACAGGCGTGTCCGGCCTGACTAAAGAAGCCAGCTTCCGGGGTTTTTAACCGGCTGTCCGGCAGACAGCGCCTGCATGCCCTGGACGCAGCGGATAATGTACCAGACCAGAGTTGCCAGAAGAATGAGAAATCCGATCAGCACGGCCATCAAAACGAAGCCGATCAGCGAATAGAGCAGCCCCTTCCAGAAGATATTGATCTGGTTGTTATAGTGGGAGTCGAGAATGGCATCGCCTTTGCCTTTGCTGGTGTAGGCGATTATCACGCCGACGAGACTGGTGACGCCGACCACGATCGCAACCAGGTACAGGATATAGATAAGGTTGGCGTTGCCTTTGGAATTGGGATCAACCGAAATCGGGTTTGTGTCGCTCATGATGGGTCTTCCGTTCAGCCCTGATGGCCAATCCAAACAGATTATCTGCCATTTGCAACACTAATCATGCCCGCAGATCAGCCAGCCAGAAATCCGCGTCCGCCTGGAGGCAGGATATTCACGCCCCGGTTCATCTCGAACGGGGCCCATGCCGGACCGTGCCGGAAACACCTCGCAGGCCCCATCGTCTGTCCACAGAGTAACCTTCCTGCTGAATGCGAGGCCTGCTGAGGGGCGGCGAGGCGCCGGCCCTGGCTCCGGCTCAGCCCATCCGCGGGCAGGCCCCCGGGACAGCTGTCTCAGGAAGCGCGGGGCTGGCTGATGACGCCGCCCGGGGAGCGAAGCGGGGCCTGGTCGCAGATCCGTCTCCCGCTGACGGCGGTGACAGCGGCCCGGGCGGCCGCAGGAAATGCCGGACGCCATGATCCTGGCAGGCCGCGCCGCCTGAGATCAGCCCCCGTCCTGAGGCAGCCGGGCCCTGAGGGTCTGCGCCGCGCCCTGGAACTGGAGGCTGGTGACGCCGGCATTCGTGCGGATGTTCACGGTATTGACCTGCTCCGGCCAGACGTCGCGAAGCGCGTCCGCCCGGACCTCGAGGCCGTCAGTGAGGGCGTCGGCGGGCCCCTCCTGATAGACCCACAGATAGCCGCGCTCGACTTCGGTGCCGAGGAGGACGAGGGCAACGGCGCCGCCGTCCGGCCGGGTCAGGGCGAAACTTCCGGCGACGGCGGCGGCGAAGAGGTCACGGTCCCCGGCCGCGGCATGAAGGTTCACGGGCCGCCCCGTCAGGACCGCGAGCGCGTGTTCGGCGTCGTGGATGTAGAACCGGTGCGCAATCTCCAGCAGGCCGGTGCGCGGGTTGGCCGCCACTTCGGTAATCGCCGCCTTCTGCTGGTGGGCGGATGCAGCGCCCGCCAGACTGAGCCCGGCCGCCAGCGCGATCGCGAGGGCGATCGCAACTCGGGCCAACGCCTTGAGCAGCCGGCCCGCCGCGCCCGTCACGGCGTTGCCGGGGGCGGGGTTGCCCCGGGGTCCGCACCCTCACACCTACCCCAGCCT
>CALGEF010000154.1 GCA_937881755.1 uncultured Acidobacteriota bacterium | reverse complement strand
GCGCCCGAAATTCTCGCCCGTGCCACCTTCGATGCCGCCGACTATATGGGCCTCGGCGGCGAACTCGGCTCGATCGAGCCCGGCAAGAAGGCGGACTTCTTCCTGGTGCCTGGCAATCCGGTGGAAGACCTGAAGGCGATCAAGACCATCCGGCTCGTGTCGAAAGGCGGCGCGGTCTACTTTCCGAGCGAGATATATCCGCACTTCGGCATCAAGCCGTTTGAGGATGTTCCGTTTGTGGCGGGCCCCGCCGGCGAGTGAGGCCGGCAGAACGCAGGCCAGCCAAACAGATCAGCTCATCCCAGGCGAAGTCGAAGGATGGCCCAGGCCAACCCGACATCGCCTGTGGCCCATCCTTCGACTTCTCAGGATGAATGGCTTTGGTTTTGCCCTTTAAGCCCGCATCAGTTTCCCCATTTCCTGCGCAGCCTTAACCGCCCAGGGCTTCGCGGACGGGAACACTTCCGTCACCGAGAAATAGATGTGCACCATGCCTTCGGCGACCATCAGCTGGGTGGGCACGCCGGCCGCTTGCAGGTGTTTCGCCATCTCCACGCCTTCGTCATGCAACACGTCGATCTCGGCGGGCGCGATGATCGAGGGCGGCAGGCCGGAGACATCCGCGCCGAGGAAGTTCAGCGCCGGGTCGCTGGCGTTTGAAGGGTCCTGGAAATAGGCGGCAACGAAATTGTCCATGCCCTCGGTGCCGAGCAGGCTGTTGTTGCGCGTCTCGCGTCCGGCCTTGATGTCGTCCGTCAGCGGAGGGCCCATTACGACGCCAGGAACGATGGCGAGCAGGGCCTTGATCGACGGGCCGCCGCTGCGCTTGGCGCGCAGGGCGCAATAAAGCGCGAGGTGGCCGCCGGCGCTGTCACCTGCCACGCCAAGCCGGCTGGCATCGCCGCCGAACTGGGTAGCGGTTGAGCCGGCCCAGCGCAGGGCTGCGAAGCTGTCTTCATGCCCGGCGGGATAGGGATGTTCCGGTCCCAGACGATAGTCCACCGCCGTCACGATACAGCCGCTCTCGCGGCAGAGAAGGCGGCATTGCGCGTCGTGCGTCTCAAGGTCGCCCATGATGAAACCGCCGCCATGGAAGTGCACGATTACCGGGAAGGGGCCTTTGCCCTCGGGAATATAGTGGCGCACTTTCACCGGACCGGCAGGACCGGGGAAGCTGGCGTCCCGGATTTCTCCGACCTTCAGCTGCGGCGCGGTGGGCTGCAGAGCGCGGTACATTGCGCGCGTTTCGGGCAGGGTTGGTGCGGTCTCGGGCACGATGGCGAATTGCGCGAACAGGGGGGAGAACTCCGGATTGAGGCGCTTCAGGATATTCGGATCGGGCATCGCATTTCACTCCGGGGGCTGGTTTCTGGTGAGGCTGCAGGCTGCGCCTTTACCGCAGCGGTATGCAAGCCAAACTTCGCCTCCGTTTCGAGGTAATTAATCCTTCCGATTGACGCAAGATCTTAGAAAACGCAAATCCGGCGCGTTTGCCATTGCCTTAGCGAGCCGTCTGTCTGCTTGCGTTACTCGTCGCGAATCGGCAAACATGCTTCTGTCTGAAAACGCAAATCGCTTCAGAACCGCACATGGCTAAGTCGATATCGAGGCTTGGAAAGCCACCCCAGGATCCGGGGTGTAGCGCAGCGATCGATCCGTGTGCGAACCAGCAGGACAAGGCAGGCACCCGCAACAGCTTGCGCGATAAGTAGGGCGAGCTGGCCGCGTGCCCTGCCTGTTTCGACGAGATCATCACGCCGCAATTGCCGCCGTTCGACTTTGCGAAGGAACGCTTGCAGGCGAACGCCGCGATCAAGGTGGAGGCTTTCTGGCGGGGCTGGTTTGGCGCGGGGGGGGGCGGAGTATGGGCCGGTGACCTGAGGCTAGCCTTTCCGAAGGCGGAAGGCTCCTTCGGCGTCTGTATTGTTTGACGCAGGCCTTCACGTCCCGCCGCTTTGCGGTGGGCCTGTTCTGGGCGTTCGCCTGGGAAATTTCCGGATTGACCATTCAGGGAATATAATTCCGTGCGCTGAGGTGTAGCGTAAGGAAGCGCCGGGTATTTCATAACGTTGTGATGAGGATGGAATTTCTTCCTTGGGCGGGGTGTTTGTTGTAGGCACAAGTCCCCGATTAATGCGTTTCCGAGCTTCGAAAACCTGCTTCATCCGTATGCAATCAATGCATTAAGGATGCCGATTTCTTCTCATTTCTTCTCATTTATTCTCATTTTTTTGCCCGTTGACGGTTTGCCATCGACCTCCAGAAGGGCAGCGCAGGTCCCCGGCATCTGCTTTGCAAATGCAGAGGTGGCGGCACATGAGGGTTGCTCAGAGGGAGAACAAGAGGGTCAGTCCTTCGGTTTGCGGACGGCCTTGCGCATCAGGCCTTCCTGGGCGACGGAGGCGACGAGGTTGCCGGCTGCATCGAAGACCTTGCCGCGGTTGAAGCTGCGCCCACCGCCGGCATAGGGGCTGTCCATCGAGTAGAGGTGCCAGTCGTCGAACTTCAGCGGGGCATGGAACCACATCGCGTGATCGAGGCTGGCTGACATCAGTTCGCCGGTCATCCAGGAGACGCCGTGCGGGCGGTTGCCGGTGCCGAGGAGGGCCATGTCGGAGGCGTAGGCGAGGAGGCAGTGGTGCAGCCAGGGCGCCTCGTCTATGGGCCGGGCGACGCGGAACCAGAGGTCGTGCTGGTCGCTGGCGATGGCGGGGCGGGTCGGATGGAGCGGGGCAATCTCGCGCATCTCGATGGGGCGGGGGCGGAGGAAATGGCCGCGGTGGCGCTCTGGCAGTTTTTCGGCGAAGCGTTTGCGCCATTCGCTGCGGTCTTCGACCTCGTCCGGGCCGATCACTTTCGGCATCTCGTGCTGGTGGTGCCAGGCTTCCTCGGCGACGTGGAAGCTGGCGGCGAGGTTGAAGATCTGCTTGCCGTGCTGGATGGCGACGACGCGGCGGGTGGTGAAGCTGCCGCCGTCGCGGGAATGGTCGACCTGATAAATGATCGGAACTTTCGGGTCGCCCGGGCGGATGAAATAGGCATGGAGGGAGTGGCAGGTGCGGTCGTCCGGCACGGTGCGGTAGGCGGCGACGAGGGCCTGGGCGATGACCTGGCCGCCGAAGACGCGCTGGCTTTCCTCCTCGTCCGGGCTCTGGCCACGGAAAAGATCCAGTTCAAGGCGCTCGATGTCGAGCAGGGTCAGCAGGTCACCTACGGGATCGATCGCCATATGCGGCTCCTCTTTCTTGTTGTGCGGCGCAGCAATATGCCGTCACGCGGGGTAAAGCAATCGCGTGATCACGTCGGTTTTCTTTGACAAGGCGCGCGAAACCCACTTGTCCTAGGTATCCAGATTTCCAGATTTTCAACGACGTCCAAGGCCGGAGGCGCCGACCATGAATCCCCTTGCCATTCTTACGCGCGAGTTCAATTTTTTTCAGGACGCTCAGCTCCTGAAAAAATGGACTGGCGACATCTCGCCGGACTCCGACTTCCTGGTCGCAGATGATTTCGAACGGGCCGTGGATGCGCACCGGGGCAATATCGCGTTCCGGTTCGAGGGCAAATCGACGACCTATGGCGAGTTTGACGCGCTGGCGAGCCGGTTTGCCAACTGGGCGATGGCGCAGGGGCTGAAGCCCGGGGACTGCTTGGCGCTCTATATGGAGAACCGTCCGGAATATGTGGCCGCGTGGGCGGGCTTTGCGAAGGCGGGACTCGTCACGGCACTGATCAATCACAACCTCGAAGGCGAGGGGCTGGCGCACTGCGTGAACATTGCGCAGGCCAAGCTGATCGTCACCGGGGCGGACCAGGACGCGTCGATCCGCGCGGCGATGGGGCTGATTTCGGGTTCGCCGCCGGTCTGGTCGCTGGGCGGCAAGTTCGGCGCCGACCTCGGCGGGGCGCTGGAGGCGTTTTCGGAAAAGCGGCCCGACCGGTCGGTGCGCAAGGGGATGCTCGGCAAGGACTTGTGCCTGTATGTCTACACGTCGGGTACGACGGGCCTGCCGAAGGCGGCGAGGCTGACGCAGGCGCGCACGCAAGGCATGATGCGCAGTTTCATTGCGCCGTGCCGGATCACGCCGAAAGACAGGATCTATATCACGCTGCCGCTGTATCATGGCACGGGCGGATTGTGCGGCATCGGCCAGGCGCTGATGACAGGGGCGACGGCGATCGTGCGGCGCAAGTTCTCGGCGAGCGCATTCTGGGATGACGCCGTGAACGAGAAAGCGACAGCGATCGTTTATATCGGCGAGCTGTGCCGGTATCTCTTGAACTCGCCGCCGCATCCCAATGAGCGGGCGCACCGCATACGTACGGGTTTCGGCAACGGTCTTCGCCCGGAAGTGTGGCAGGCATTCCTTGACCGGTTCAACATTCCGCACCTGTGCGAGTTCTATGGCTCGACCGAGGGCAATGTGAGTTTCCTGAATTTTGACGGCAAGGTGGGCGCGGTGGGGCGTATTCCGGGCTGGCTGAAATCGCAGTTTGCCAACATTGCCTTCGTCAAATTCGACATCGAGACGGAGCAGCCGGTGCGCGGGGCGGACGGGCTGTGCATTCCGGCGGGTGTGGACGAGGCAGGCGAGGCGTTAGGCCTGATCGGCGACGATGTGCGCCAGCGGTTCGAAGGGTACAACGACCAGGAAGCGACCGAGAAGAAGCTGCTGCGCGACGTGTTCACCAGGGGCGACCTGTGGTTCCGCACGGGCGACCTCTTGCGAATGGACAAACATGGCTACATCTATTTCGTCGACCGGATCGGCGACACGTATCGCTGGAAGGGTGAGAACGTCTCGACCAATGAAGTCGGTGAGGCCTTGTCGCGCGTCGGCGGCATCAAGACCGCGAACGTTTACGGCGTGACCATTCCCGGCACGGACGGCAAGGCTGGGATGGCGGCGATCACGACTGAGGGCGAAGTGGACTTTGAGGGGCTGTACAGGTCTCTGGCGGCCAAGCTACCGAGCTATGCTGTGCCGATCTTCATCCGCGTACAGCCGGAAGCCGAGACCACCGGCACGTTCAAGTACCGCAAGGTGGAACTGGTGGCGGACGGGTTCGATCCGGACAAGGTGAATGAGCCCCTCTGGATGCTTGATCCGGAAGAGGCGGCCTATGTGCCGATGACACAGGGGCGCTATGACCGGCTGGTGTCTGGCGGCTTCAAGTTTTAGGGGGAGTGGCGACCCCGGCAGGATTTGAACCTGCGACCACTCGCTTAGAAGGCGAGCGCTCTATCCAGCTGAGCTACGGAGTCGTGTGCCCGCAGTAGCGCGGGCGCCTTCAGTGTGTCCACGGCTGTTTGCGCGCGGCCGAGAAGTTTTCCGAGTAGGACTTGATCAGGCGCTTCCTTTCGCGAGCTTCCTCGACGCTGAAGGTCAGGCCTTCGCGCTCGGCATAGGCGATCGCCTGCTCGCGGGTTTCGAAGTGGAGGCGGACCTGGCCGGACATGTCGTCGATGCCAGTCCAGCCCATGAGGGGGTCCACGCGGCGTTTGGCGTCCGGGGTGACAAACTCTAGCACCCAATCCTTGGTGTTGCCGCGCCCTGATTGCATAGCGCTTTTTGCCGGTTTGTAGATCCGCGCTTCCATGACCTGTATCGACTCTCAAGCCCGATTTGAAACTTTGGTCGGAGCGAGAGGATTCGAACCTCCGACCCTCTGGTCCCAAACCAGAT
>CALGEF010000153.1 GCA_937881755.1 uncultured Acidobacteriota bacterium | reverse complement strand
GGTAGCGCGGTTCGATCACTTCCGGGATTTTATACTTCTTCAGCACGTCCAGTTCGAAGGCGCGCGCGTCGGTGATCATCGCGGCTTCTTGCGATGTCAGCATGTGCCAGTGAAGGTCGATCAGTGAGGCGGCGATGTATTCCGTCGTCTTGAAGCCCTGGTTGAAGGTTGCCGCGTTATTCATCTTGTCGATAAGTGCCTGCGCGATTACTTCACCGGTCACGTTGTGGCGGGCGTACTCGGCAAGCACCTGCGGCTCGCTCGCCCAGTGTTCCAGGACCTGAGCCGGGAACTCGACATAGTCCGGACCGCCGAACGTGCCAGAGAAGGACGGATAGCGGATCGTGGTGAGAAGGCCGTGCAGTCCGTGGCCGAATTCGTGGAACAGGGTTTCGACTTCGGTGAAGGACATCAGCGCTGGCTGGCCGGAGGCCGGGGCCACCATGTTCATGTTGTTGGTGATCACGGGACGGATGACCTTGCCGTCCATCGCGGAAGTTTCGCGGTACCCGCTCATCCAGGCGCCGCCGCGTTTGGATTCGCGCGAGAACATGTCGATCATGAACAGGCCGAGATGCCCGCCGGTCGCGTTGTCCTTGACGTCATAGGCTTCGACGCTGGGGTGCCAGCCGGCGACATCGACGCGCTCCAGCGTGATATTGAACAGGCGCTCGGCGACTTCGAAGGCGCCGGCCCGTGTGCGTCCGAGTTCGAAATACGGGCGCAGCTGGTTTTCGTCGAACGCGTATTTGTCGGCGCGGACCTTTTCCGAATAGTGCCACCAGTCATGGCCTTCGATGGGAAAGCCCGCGAGCTTTTCCATGTCGGCCTTTTCTTCGGCGGCGCGGGCGAGCCCGGGCTCCAGAACCTGGGCGAGGAAGTCGAGCGCGGCTTCCGGCGTTCTCGCCATCCGGTTCTCGAGCACGGAGTGGGCATGGCTCTTATAGCCCATCAGCTCGGCCCGCCTGGCGCGCAGCTGGGCAATCTTGATGGCGAGGGCGCCGTTGTCGAACTCGCCGGAGTCCGCCCGCAGGCGATAGCCGTCGAACAGCTGTTTGCGCAGCTCGCGGTCCTCGGCGCTGGTCATGAACCCTTCGTAGACGGAGCGGTCGAGGCCGATGACCCAGGTCTTGTTGCCGTCCGCATCCAGCGCATTCCTGAAGGCGTCCGACAGGCCGCCGAGGCGGGCAGGGTCTGACACTTCGAGTTTGAAGGCCTTGGTTTCGGCCAGCAGGTTCTGGCCGTACTGAGTGGTGAGGCCGGACAGTTCTTCGTTGATCTTTGCGACCTCGGCCTGGACATCCGGCGCAAGAGCTGCGCCGGCGCGCACGAAGTTACGGTGGGTGAGTTCGAGGAGGCGGGCGTCCTGCTCGTCAAGGCCGAGGCGGTCGCGGGCGTCATACACGGCTTTGACGCGGGCGAAGATGACGGGGTTGAACGTCACGGCGTCGCTCTCGCGGGTCAGCATCGGGTAGATCTCGGCTTCGAGCGCCTGGATCATCTCGTTGGTGTCGGTGCTGGAGAGGTTGCCGAACACGCCCATCACCTTGTTGAGAGAGGCGTTGGAGCGCTCCAGAGCAAGGATCGTGTTCTCGAAGGTCGCCTCTTCGGTGTTGCCGGCGATGGCCCCGATTTCGGCGCGCGATTCCAGGATGCCTTTGAGGATGGCCGGCCTGAAATGCTCGTTCCTGATGTCAGCGAAAGGCGGAATGCCGTAAGGGCCGGTCCATTCGGCGCGGAAGGGATTGCCCTCCAGTTCGGCGTCTGTGACCGTGATTTCCGGCAGTTCGATCTGGACTGCGGCGGCGGCGGGCTTGTCGGCCGCAGAGCCGCCGCAGGCGGCGGTGGCCACGAGAACGAGCGCAGCTGCGCCACCCTTGAGAGCTTCGGACATTTTCATCAGGCTTCCTTTGGAAAGGGGTTTTGTGACTTTGTAACGGGCACGCAGGAGGATTTCCAGAGAAAGCGGCAGGCCGGGGCAGAGTTCACCTGTTCTGACCCGAACGGCGCACGCGGCATTCAGCGCGGCAGGCGCGAGATCACTCTGTGATACTCCTCCAGCGTTTCCTCGAAGATCTGCGCAATCGGTTTCACCTGCGAGATGCGGCCCGCGACCTGGCCCGTCAGCGCGATGCCGGCTTCGAGATTGCCGCCGAAATAGACGTCCTGCGTGCCGGCGAACTCGCCGAAGATGTTGGGTGAACCTTCCTTTTCGAGCCTTGTGGTGCGCTCGGTGCGCAAGGCGCGCAGGGCGGGGCCGGGGCCGG
>CALGEF010000152.1 GCA_937881755.1 uncultured Acidobacteriota bacterium | reverse complement strand
GCCGAAAGCCCGACATCGGAAGTCCGCAAGGTGCTGAATGACGACAAGCTCGCCTACCATGAGGGCCTCTGGAAGAAGGTCGTGGAAATGGGCTGGCTCGGTGCTGCCATTCCGGAAGAACATGGCGGACTGGGCCTTGGGATGCTGGAAATGTGCGTGCTGGCCGAAGAGATGGGCCGCGCGATAGCGCCGGTACCGTTTGCCTCGACCGCCTATTACCTGACCGAAGCAGTGAAGCTCGGCGGCAGCGAGAAACAGAAAGCCGCCATCCTGCCGCAGATCGCCGCCGGCAACGTGATCGGCGCCTATGCTGCCTCCGAGGGCCCGGGCAATCCGGATGCCGCTTCCTTGCGCACCACATTCGACGGCAAGACGCTGACCGGCGTGAAGATTCCCGTCACCGACGGCGACATCGCGACCCATGCGGTCGTGCTAGCCAAGGAAGGCAAGGGTGTCTCGCTGGTGCTGGTCGACCTGTCGACCAGGGGCGTCACACGCAAGCCGCTGCAGACGATCGACCCGACCCGCAGCCATGCCGAGCTCCACTTTGACGCCGCCCCCGCCGAACGCCTCGGCGCCAAGGGCGACGGCGAGTCGCTGAACACCCATCTGCTGGACCGGGTAGCCGTGCTGCTCGCCTTCGAACAGCTTGGCGGCGCCTCGGTGTGCCTCGAGATGGCGAATGACTATGCCAAGAACCGCTACGCTTTCGGCCGCCCGATCGGCGGCAACCAGGCGATCAAGCACAAGCTGGCCGACATGTATGTGAAGAACGAGGTCGCCCGGTCAAACTGCTATTACGGCGCCTGGGCGCTCTCGACGGGCGCGGCCGAATTGCCGGAAGCGGCGGCGGCGGCGCGGGTGGCTGCGTCGGAGGCCTACTGGTTTGCGTCGAAGGAAAACATCCAGACGCATGGCGGTATGGGCTTCACCTGGGAAGTCGACTGCCACCTCTTCTACCGCCGGGCCAAGCTCCTGGCCGTGCAGGCAGGTTCGCCGAAGGTCTGGAAAGAGAAACTGGTGCGCGCGCTCGAGGCGAAGAATGCGGCCTGAGGCAAGCGCCCTCAAACATATCGAGCGGCGGGATCTCTCCCGCCGCTCGCAACATGCTGGCTTATTCGCCGGTGTAGGCGACGGCAGCCACAGGCTCCGGAGCCGACCAGGTGACGGTGTCGGACGGCGTGGCTGCGCCGCCCGTGAACACTTTCAGTGTGGCGGTCTTGTAGGTGATGTCGAAGTTCTCGACGACCCTCGAATTCTCGCCGGTGTAGGTCGAGTAGTTGTTCAGGACGGCGTCGGTAAGCGTCCAGACCTGCTTGTCCGCCGAGCCGTCAGCGGTGATCGTGATATCGACGGTGGAAACCGGGGTTGCGTTGACGACGTGCTTGAGAACTTTAACGGACGCGGTGTCGAATGTGCGGGTGATATAGATGCCGCCAGCATACAGGGTCGACTGGGCTGGCTCGACCGGCAGGTAGGTGACCGGGTCGTAGACCGGCTGCTGCGACACGCTGAAGGTAATGGCGGTCGCCGGAACCTTGTCGGCGCCGAGCTTGAGTTCGACGCCGGCATGCGCCATCCCGGCAATGAGCATGGAGGCGGCCGAGGCTGCGGCGATGCGGCGGGTGTGCGCAAAGATATTCGACATATGACATTGTCCCTTCGTAGTGCGCCGCGGGCGGGAGCCCATCGCTCATCGCCCCGGCGCACGGAAGACACCAGACGCCCCAATTCGGGATGGAATATGGCAACCGCCTGTCATCAACCGTTCACGCCGAAACATTTTTACCAAACTCTAACCAGCCTTGAAATTCCGGTTTCAACCCCCAGCCACTGAAAGCAGACGGAGACCTACATGGACTTCAACGATACCCCCGCCGAAGCCGCCTTCCGAAAGGAAGCCTATGACTTCCTGTCGAAACACCTTGAGCTGAAAACCGGCGCGCGTCCGCGGGCTGGCTCCGGCGATTCGGCGCTGAAGCGCGCCAAGGACTGGCAGCGGACCAAGGCCGAGAACAAGTTCGCCCAGATCACCTGGCCGAAGGAATGGGGCGGGCGCGGCGGCACCTCGATGGAATCGGTGATCTGGGGCCAGGAAGAGGGCAAGTTCGACGCCCCGACCGGCCCGTTCGCCATCGGCCTCGGCATGTGCGTGCCGACCGTAATCGCGTTCGGCTCCGACGCGCACAAGGCACGCTATGTCCAGAAAGCCCTGATGGGAGAAGAAATCTGGTGCCAGCTGTTCTCCGAGCCCTCGGCCGGCTCCGACGTGGCAGGCCTCAAGACCAAGGCGGTCAAGGACGGCGATGAATGGGTCATCAACGGCCAGAAGGTCTGGACGTCCGGCGCCCACTATTCCGATTTCGGCATAGTCCTCGTGCGGACGAACCCGAAGGTTCCGAAGCACAAGGGCCTGACGATGTTCATCGTCAACATGAAGCAGAAGGGCGTTGAAGTGCGCCCGATCCACCAGGCTTCCGGTGGAAGCGAGTTCAACGAGGTGTATTTCACCGACGTGCGTATTCCGGACGCGGACCGTCTCGGCGCCGTGGGCGATGGCTGGAAAGTCGCGCTGGTCACGCTGATGAACGAGCGTCTCGCCGTGGGCGGCTCGCCGGGTCCCGACTGGGGCGAGATCATGACCTATGCCAAGGATGCCGGCAGCATCTCCGACCAGGCCTTCCGTGAGAAGCTGGCCGACTGGTATGTCGCAGCCCAAGGCTACAAGCTGACCAAGTTCCGCACGATGACGGCGCTCTCGCGCGGCCAGACGCCGGGACCGGAAAACTCGATCGGCAAGATCATCACCGCCAATCACCTGCAGGACATCTGCAACTCGGCGATCGAGATGCAGGACCATTTCGGCATCATCACCGAAGCCGAGCGGATGCCGGGCGATGCGATCTTCCAGCAGAGCTTCATGTGGGCGCCGGGCCTTCGCATCGCGGGCGGCACGGACGAGATCCTGAAGAATATTATCGCCGAGCGCGTGCTCGGCCTGCCGCAGGATGTCCGCGTCGACAAGGACCTTGCGTTTGACGAGATGAAAGCGGGCTGAGGCCTGCCCCTTTGCGGGACCAAAAGTCAGGGCGGCCTGCGCAGCAGGCCGCCCTTTCCATTTATCGCGCCATGACAGGCCCGATTTCTATCTCTCAGGGCGCGCAGCGGCTGGCCAGCCTGGCTGGCACGCTCATGTTCCGGCCGGACGATGCCTGTTCGGGCTGAACCTGCCCGGTCAGGAAAGGCTAAGGCAGCGGCGCGGCGGCTGAGACCGCTTCCTTGTCGGTGGTATCAACAATGAAGGCAGCGAGTTCGCTGACGCAGGCCCGGCCGGCATCGGTGAGCGCCTTGGCGCGGGCAGCGTTGGACGGATCCAGCGCAATCGCTGTCGTCTCCACTGTTGTCTGCGCCGCGACGCCCCGCGTGCGGCCGCGAAGCACGGTGGCATCAAGACGGCAGCGCGCTGTCTCGCCATAGAGGGTGAATTCGGACAGCCGCCAGGTCAGCTCGAACTGGGTTGGTCCGGAAGTATTGGACGGCAGGGCGGCAAATTCGCCCTCCCCGCTCAGGGAATCGAGCAGGGCGCCCTGCATCATTTCGGTGGCATTGTCCGTCCACTGAACGGCGCGCACGATGCGCAGCGCGCCGGTCTCGTCTTCCGCTGCGATGGCGCGGCCGGAAAACAGGCGTGACGCTTCCGGCTCGCGTATGGTGACAGTCGCGTTGAGGCGGTGCATTGGCTCCATCGGGCCGATCCGGTAGAAGGCGTCCGGCGCCTCTGGCTGGCTGAGGACGTTCACGCAGCCGGCGAGGCTGGCCAGCGCAGCAGACAGGATCAGGGTCCGGATCATCGCTTCTTCTCCTCATACGGCAGGGGCTCACCGACGATGAAGCCCTGCGGGTTGCGTTCAATTTCGCGCACTGTCCGGTCAAGCCGGTTGATCAGTACGCGCAGGTCCTGGCTGGCCGCGGTCGTATTCTCGAAGGTGGCCGCGGCCGGGCCCTCCATGACGGCGGTTGCGGCGGCCACGGCGCGCTGGCTTTCCTTCAGGGTGCTGGTGGCGGCGCTCGCCACTGCGCGGAAATCCCCGACCAGCGTTTTGAGATCGGTCTGCACGTCAGCAAGGCCGGAACCCGCGGACACACCGACCGTCTCCCATTCGCGCGATGCGGCCTCGAAGGCGACCGAGGCTTCCGACACATCCTTCAGCGTTGCCGAGGCCTCGACGATCAGGCCGTCATCGGAGGCGAGCCTGGTGGTGATCGTCTCGAGATTCCGGATCGAGGCGCTCAGCGAGGCTATGTTCTCTTCCGTCAGTATCTTGTTGATCCCGTCGAAGGTCATGTTGGCGCGGCCGAGGGCCTGCGCGCCGCCGGCCACAATCTGGTCAACCAGCGTGCGCTCGGACTTGATGATCGGCACCGGCTGGCCCGGCCGGCTTTCGAGCGGCTTGCCCGTGCCCGCCGTCAGCTGCACGAAGGTGATGCCGGTGATGCCGGCGAGCTGGATCGAGGCGGTCGAGTCCTCGCGGATCGGCGTCTCGCGGGAGACGCGCACATGCGCGCGCACTTTCGAGGGGTCTGCCTTGTCGATGCGCACCGTGGCCACCTCGCCGACCTTCACGCCGATATAGCGCACCGCCGCGCCTTCCTCGAGCGAGACCGGCCCTTCGAAGACAATATCGTAGGACTTGTAGTCGCGCTGGAATTCGGACTGTCCAAGCCAGAGCACGAAGCCAGCGATCACCGCCGCCGCCACGAGGACGAGCGCGCCGATCAGTGCGTAGTTTGCCCGGGTTTCCATGCTTTTTCTAAGCCTCTTCTTCTGTCATCGGCGCTGCAGCACGTCCCCGCGGCCCGCTGAAATATTCCTGGATCCACGGATGATCGACTTCGCGAAGCTCCGGGATCGTTCCGACGGCCAATACCTTCTTTTCTCCCAGCACCACGATCCGGTCGCACGTCGCATAGAGTGTATCGACATCATGGGTGACGAGAAAGACTGTAAGGCCAAGGGCGCGCTGCAGGGAGCGCACGAGCGTATCGAAGGCCGCCGCCGTGATCGGGTCGAGACCCGCCGTCGGCTCGTCGAGAAACAGCAGCTCCGGATCGAGCGCCAGCGCGCGGGCCAGGGCGGCACGCTTGCGCATGCCGCCGGACAGGTCGGAGGGGTATTTGTCGCCGGCGCTGGCGGCGAGGCCGGAGAGGCGGATCTTCATGTCGGCGAGGTCGTGCATCAGCGGGCGGCTGAGCTGCGTATGCTCTTTCATCGGCACCATGACATTCTCGCGCACCGTCAGGTTCGAGAACAGGGCTCCGTCCTGGAACATGATGCCCCAGCGCCGCTCGATGGCCGTACGCTCGTCACGCGACAGGGTTTCCAGCCGCTCGCCGAACACTTCGACGCTGCCGCTTTCCGGGGGCTTCAGGCCGGTGATGGCGCGCAAGAGGACAGACTTGCCGCAGCCGGACGGGCCGATCACGCCGACCACTTCGCCCTTCGGAATGTCGAGGTTCAGATGCTCGAGCACCACCGAGGACCCGAAGGCCACCTTGAGGTCGCGTACACGGATGATCGGCGCAGCGTTCATATGCCGAGCTCCATGTAGAAGACCGCGAAAATGGCATCGAGCACGATGATAGCGAAGATCGCCTGCACGACCGATGTCGTCGTGCGGTGGCCGAGCGACTGGACGCTGCCGCCGGTGAGCAGGCCTTGCCGGCACGCGATCAGGGCGACGACGAGACCGAAGACCGGGGCCTTGGACATGCCGATCCAGAACTGGTCGAGCGGCACGGAAGTGCGCAGGCGCTCGATGAACAGGCCCGGATTGATGTCGAGCGAGGTCCAACCGACGACGATGCCCCCGGCAATACCAGCCATCGTGGCGACAAAGGCCAGGATCGGCGTCATCACCACCATGGCCAGCACGCGCGGGGCGACGAGCACTTCCATCGGCTTCAGGCCGAGCGTCTGCATCGCATCGATTTCCTGACGCATCTTCATCGTGCCGATCTGCGCGGTGAAGGACGAATTCGTCCGCCCCGCCAGCACGATGCCGGTCAGCACTACGCCGAATTCGCGCAGCATCGAGTAGCCGATCAGTTCGACCGTGTAGATTTCAAGATCGAAATCGCTGAGGGTGGTGGCGCCGATATAGGCGACGACCATGCCGACGAAGAAGGAGAGAAAGGCGACGATCGGCATCGCATTGAGGCCGGCCTCCTCCATGACGGCGACGATCGAGGTCCAGCGCATTTTCCACGGCTGCGCGCAGAGCCGGACGATCGTGAATACCGTCTCGCCGAGAAACGCGAGCGTCGCGATGAGTTCGCGCACGAAGGCTTGCGTTCCGCGGCCGACGCGTTCGAGCATCTCGATGAGGCCGCTCGCCGTCGCCTTCTGCGGTTCAGCCGGATCGGAGACGGCGTGCACCTGCGCGATAAGGCTGGCGGCGGAGGCATGCTCGCCGATCAGGCGGGGCGGGGTCTCGCCGCCTTCGCGCACGAGCCGGTCGATCAGGAAGGCGCCGGCGGTGTCAATGCGGCCAAGGCCGGACACATCGATCCCGGCGCCGGAGGGCAAACGGACGTCGGAAAATTCGCGTTCGACATTATGCAGGGTCGCCACGGTCCAGTCGCCCCGCAGGCGGAGGATCGTTTCTTCGCCGCTCTTCTCAAGCGCGAAACCGGGGGCGGATGGGCTCATCATGTACCGTACGGGCCTGACCTCACTACCAAAATATGCTTAAGCACAGGGCTGGCCAGTCCAGCATAATTTACCCGGCAGGATTAACCCATGCGCAATCTCCGGCTCGAAATTGTCCATGTTTCCTCGCCTTTGCGGGCAGCCTTCGCCATCTCGCGCGGCGCCAAGACACAGGCCGAGACGGTGCGCGTGCAGGTCTCGGACAGCACCAGCACCGGGCGGGGCGAGGGCGTTCCCTATGCACGGTACGGCGAAACGGTGGACAGCGTGATCGCGGCGCTCGAAAGCGTGCGCGGCCAGGTTGAGGCGGGCATGGATCTGGCGGCGCTGCAACTCGCCCTGCCCGCCGGCGCCGCTCGCTGCGCGCTCGACTGCGCGCTCTGGGACCTTCAAGCGAAACGCGCGGGCCGCCCGGTCTGGCAGCTCGCGGGGTTGCCGGAGCCGAAGCCGCTCGAAACCGCGCTCACGATCAGCCTCGCCGACCCCGCCGCGATGGCCGAAGCGGCGAAACGGGCTCCGGGCCGTCTGCTGAAACTGAAACTGGGCGGGCCGGAGGACCTCGACCGCCTCACGGCCGTCCACCTCGCCCGGCCGGACGCGCGCCTGATCCTCGACGCCAATGAGGGCCTTGCGCCGGATGCCTACCCCGCCATCGCGGCGGCTGCGGCAAAGATTGGTGTGGTGCTGATCGAGCAGCCCTTTCCCGCCGGCAAGGATGACGCGCTGATCAATCGGCCCGGCCCGGTTGCGGTGTGTGCGGACGAAAGCGCGCACACCAGCGGCGACATCCAGACGCTCGCGCGCGCCTATGACGCGGTGAACGTCAAGCTCGACAAGGCGGGCGGACTTACGGAAGCGCTCGCCATGGTGCGCGCGGCACGCCAGTCCGGCATGGGCGTCATGGTGGGGTGCATGGTGGCGGGGTCGCTGTCGATGGCGCCCGCCGTGCTGCTGGCTGGACTTGCGCACGCGGCGGACGTGGATGGGCCGCTCTGGCTGGAAGCGGACATTGAGGACGGATTGGCGTTTACGGACGGGATGGTTTCGCCGCCCAGCACGGCGCTTTGGGGCTAGCGGACCGCCGCCTCATAGGCTTCGCTGGCTTCGAGCCAGACGGCTTCCGCCGCGTCTCTCTCGGCCACGAACTTCGCGCGTTCCTTGAGGCGCTGGCGCACCTCGTGGGGCGGGATGTCGGGGCGGGCGACTTCGATGTCGAGTGCGGCGATCTTGGCGGCGAGCCGCTCCATCGTTTTCTCCGCATCCTGAGCTTTCTTCTTCAGCGGCGCGGCGGCTTCGCGGGCCTGCGAGGCCTTGCGGCGGGCTTCGGCCCTGTCGCCGGTCTCGTCAGATGCGGCGGCTTTCGCGGGTGATGTCTTCTCGCGGTCGGTGCTGAGCACCAGCGTGCGGTAATCGTTGAGGTCGCCGTCATAGGACGAGACCTTGCCGTCCTTGACCAGCCAGAGCGCATCGGCGGTGGCTTCGGCGAGATACACATCGTGGGTGATCAGGAGGACGGCGCCGGCAAAGTCGTTGATCGCGTAAATCAGCGCTTCGCGGCTGTCGATATCAAGGTGCGATGTCGGCTCGTCGAGGATCAGGATGTGGGGCTTTTCCAGCGCGATCAGCCCGAGGATGAGGCGCACCTTCTCGCCGCCGGACAGGGCTTCGACCTTGGTCTCGACCTTTTCGTGGCTGAAGCCCATCTGGGCGGCGACCGCGCGCTGCTTGGCGGGCGGCGTGCCTTGCGGCAGCGCGCGCATGACGTGTTCGAGCAGCGTGTCGCCGGCGGTCAGTTCGTCCAGCTGGTCCTGCGAGAAATACCCTATACGCACGGCTTTCGGCATCAGGCGCCTGCCTGCCATTAGCGGGAGCCGCTCGGCGATGGACTTCACGAGGGTTGTCTTGCCCTGCCCGTTTGTGCCGACAATTGCGATGCGGTCGTCCGGGTCCAGACGGATATCGACATTGTGCAGGATGCGCGCATTGGCGCCGTAGCCGAGATCGGCGCCCTTGATCTCCAGGAGCGGCGGCGAGAGTTTGGACTCGGGCGCCGGGAACAGGAAAGGCGTCGTGCGCTCCGCAATCGGGATTGAGACGTCCTGCATCTTCTCGAGCATCTTGACGCGGCTCTGCGCCTGGCGCGCCTTGGAAGCCTTGGCACGGAACCGGTCCACGAAGGCCTGCAGGTGCGCGCGCTCGGCGGCTTGTTTGGTGCGCTGGCTTTCGAGCTGCGCGAGTTTCGCCGCGCGCAGGCGCAGCCAGTCGTCATAGCCGCCGGGTGTGATCGACAGCTTGCGATGTTCCAGCGCCAGCGTGTGCGTGACCGAGCGGTTCAGCAGTTCGCGGTCGTGGCTGACGATCAGCACCGTGTTCGGATATTTGCGCAGGTAGCCTTCGAGCCAGGCGGCGCCTTCAAGGTCGAGATAGTTCGACGGCTCGTCGAGCAGCAGGAGGTCCGGCTGCGCGAAGAGGGCGCCGGCGATCGCTGCGCGCATCCGCCAGCCGCCGGAGAACTCCCGCGTCGCGCGCGAGAGGTCCGCATGCTTGAAGCCGAGGCCCATCAGCACTTCGGCGGCGCGGGCTTCAGCCGACCAGGCGTCGATGTCGAGCAGGCGCGCATGGATTTCGCCGATCCGGTCCGGATCGGTCGCGGTCTCGGATTCCGTCATCAGGGCGTGGCGTTTGGCGTCGGCCTGCAGCACGACGTCCATGATCGTCTCATCCGAGGGCGCGACTTCCTGCGCGACCCAACCGAGCCGGGCGCCATTTTGCAGCCGGATCGGGCTGTCCTTGCCCGGCGAGGCGATCTCCTCGCGGATCAGGCGCAGCAGGGTCGACTTGCCTGTGCCGTTGCGCCCCACCATGCCGACTTTCCAGCCGGAGGCGATGCGCGCCGACGCAGCTTCAAACAGCGGGCGCGCTTCCACGCGGTAGTCGAGATTGCGGATTTCGAGCATGCGCGTCCCATACCTGCTCGACGCGGAAAAGACACGCTAAAAGCGCTGCAACATTACGTCTCGGCCATGCTCCGCCCGCGCCCCATTCCCGCCACGCGGCATTGCAACCATTCAATCATGGATAATCGCAGTCTCCCCGGCCATCCGGACAGCGGCGAACCGGTTCTCCTACGGCCCATCGGGCGGCACGAGGCCGGCCGCGTGCGCGCCGGGATCGCCGCGCTGTCAGACCATTCGCGCTATCTGCGCTTCTTCAACGGCGGCCAGGCGATGCCAGAGTACGTCACCCAGCAACTTTGCGACGCCGATGGCCCGAAACACATTGCCGGGGGCACCATTTACCTGGTCAGCCCCGGCGAACCGGCGATCGGCGCGGTCCACGCCATTCGCAAGGGCACGAGCTGCGACGCCGAACTGGCCCTCGCCGTGCTGGATGACTTGCAGGGCAAGGGACTGGCGTGGCAAGAGACCGGCCCGGCTGCTGCTGACGGACGTGATGCCAGATGCGCGCCGCGCCGGCATCACCCGACTGACGGCGGAGACGTTCGCCGGGAACCGCGCGGCCCGGCCGCTGCTGCGCAGCCTGGGCGGGCTGTCGGCGCACCGCGACGGGCCGGTGGTCAGCTACCGGTTAGATATCCAGACCGCCGTACGAAAACTGGAAGGGCTGACGCAGACTGCGGCAGGCGACGCGATCCGCGCGGGCGTGAAGCAGACGGCTCCGGCGCAAGACCTGGGGCCGCCGGTTCGCGTGCGCCGCTATGTCTGATCAGGCCGCGCCGTCGAGGATTTCCCTGAAGCCGCTCGGCGCGTGCGGGCCGATGAACAGCTGCTCAAACGTGCCGATGCCTTCCGAGCCGGTGCCATCCGGTCCCTTGTGCACGGCCTTGACGATTTCCTGGATGTGCAGATTTTCCGGCATTGCCCAGGGCGTCTTCGCTGGCTCGAAATTCTCGCGAACCACTTTCAGCTGGTCGCCCTGGAAGGCGCCGTGGCGCCAGACCGGGTGGCCATAGCCGATGCCCTTCATCAGGAAGGTGCCAAGCGGCGTGAAGTCCACCGTATGCGGACGGCCTGACGGATCGGTGGCCGACAAGGTCGCCGTCTGCATCCGGCGCGTGCCCTTGGCATAGCGCACATCCATCACCGGGTTGCTGAGGTGAATGCCCTCGCCCTGTTTCGAGCCATCCATCACCAGCGAGGCGCGCTGGTTCCAGGGCTCACCGGCGCCATCTTCGTTGACGTGGAAGAACATCGAGAGGTTCGGGAAATTGGTCGGCGTCCAGATCCAGTAGAATTGCGGCGGTACCGCCGGAATGGCGGGCTGCGGATCCGGCGCACCGATCGGGCGCACGCCCCAGCTGCGGTCACGCGTGCCGGTCCAGCTGGCGGGATCGACCTTGATTTGCGTGCCATCGACTTTCAGCGTGCCCGACCAGCGGCCATTCTGCGTCATCCGCGTGAGGTCCATCATCATGCGCGAGCCGATGCGGCGGGTGAAGCGCGGCTCCTCGATCGGGAAGGCGCGGCCGGTGAACTCGACGTCCAGCGCGAGGCCTTCAGTTTCCTTGAGCGTCAGGCGCACCTTCTTCAGCGGCTCGACGACCGTCACCGAGAGCGGGTCGACGAAGGTGTCCATCCGCTCCATGTTCAGCGGGCGCGACATGAAGACCGACGACTGCTTGCCGTCCCGCAGGATCGAGACGGAGGCGTCGATGATGTTCAGGGCCGGATAGACGCCCATGGCGGCGGCGAAGAAGTTCTTCCCGTCGGCGCTGTAGCCGTTGAAGAAGAAGCGGTCATAGAAGTTGCGGTCCGAGCCGGCGAAGGCGACCGGTTCCGGTGTCTGGTGGATCGGATATTCGTCTCCGGCGGTGAGCATGGCGGCTTCCTTCCTTGGCGTGACCTCTTGGCGTATGGGTCCGTAGGGTTAGGTTGGCGCCGCGCCGCAGCACAATCAAGCCGTTCCGCCGGGAGAAGCCGCATGACCAGGTTCACCGCTGCCGAGGCCAACGCCTTCCTCGACGCCGCCTTTCAGGGCCGGGGCCGGCAGAACCAGGTGATCCTGATGGAGGAAGGCCGCGCCATCCTGCGCCTCGAGGCGGACGTGACCCACCTGCGCCCCGGCGGCTATATCTCCGGCCCGACCCAGATGAGCCTGGCCGACTCGGTGGCCTACATGGCGATCATGACGCTGACCGGACTCGAGCCAATGACGGTGACCAGCAATCTCAACATCAACTTCCTGCGCCCCTGTATCGGCCCGGTCGTGCTGGCCGAGGGCAAGATCATGAAGATCGGACAGGCGCTCGCGGTAATCGATGTGGACATCCGCGTTGAGGGCGCCGCCAAGCCCGCAAGCCATGCGATCGTCACCTATGCGCTGCCGCGCAAGGCAGCGACATGAACCGGCTCGTCTTCGCCGCCGCACTGCTCGGTTTTCTCGGTGTCGCGCTGGGCGCCTTCGGCGCACATGCGCTGGATGCTCAGCTTACGGAGGAAGCGCACGGCTGGTGGGATACCGCGACGCTCTATGTCCTGCCTCATGCCGCCGCCGCCCTTGCCGCCGGCCTCAGCGGACAAGGCGGGCGCACGGCGCTCAGCGGCTGGTTGTTCGTAACCGGCGCGGTGATCTTTGCGGGCAGCCTGTATGCCCTGGTGCTCGGCGCGCCGCGCTGGTTCGGCGCGATCACGCCGTTCGGCGGGCTTAGCCTCCTTGCGGGATGGCTGACCCTCGCACTCAGCGCATTGCGGAAAGACTAGGAGCCGGTGGTGCCTTCGCCGACATAGCGGTCGGCCAGCTTGTCGGCCGTGATGCGGGCATCATCGATCAGCACCGCGAAGGCTTCGATTTCCGACACGATCGGCTGCACGTCCATGTCGGCACGCACGGCTACGAGGTCGAGCGCTTCCTGGAAGCCGCGATGGGCCATCTGGGCCCGCACCAGCGCGCGCTCATAGCTCATCACGTCGCCGCGATTCGAGGCATTCCTGTCGCCGCTGCGCAGCACCGATTCGGCTTCGGCGGTAACCCCCGCCAGGCCCCGGCGCGCTGACTGACTGTCGGTAATGATCCGGACGAGGACAAGTGAGGGCGCCTTGGTGCTGGCGCCGATCCGGGAGGCGTAGAAACCCGGCGAGCCGGCGACTTCGGTTTTGCCATGCATCAGGGTATCGGCGAGCGAGGCGAGGCCATCGGCCTCCTCGACCCAGCCCGCCTCGACGACTTCGTCGCAATAGGCATTGGACGCCTGGCGCAGTTCGGATTGGCTTTTGGTTAACGAAGTCTCAACCGTCGCCTCACCCGGCACAACCGAAACTGTTGCGCATCCCGCAAGAACGCCTAGGGATAGGCACAGAAGAACGATACGCATCAATATGCCACCCGCCAGAAGCTAGGGCCCCACTCATCAAAATCAGTATGGGTAGGGCGTATACAAGTCCAGACATTGTTGAAAAGCTAGTCGATTACAAGTGAAGAGCGCATGAACAGACGCCAGAGCCGCCGTATTCTCTACCACAGGCACGAGCCCTACGCGTCCGGGCGCCTGCGCGTCTCACCGCTGCACGAGATATACTGGGAAGAATCAGGCAACCCGAAAGGCATACCGGTCGTCGCCCTGCATGGCGGCCCGGGCGGCGGCTCCAGCCCCGAGATGCGCCGGTTCTTCGATCCCGAGCGTTACCGCATCTTCCTGTTCGACCAGCGCGGGTGTGGTCGCTCCACCCCGCACTCGGAACTGGAAGGCAACACGACCTGGGACCTGGTCGATGACATCGAAGCCCTGCGCAAGCATGCGGGCGTCTCCAGCTGGCTCGTCTTCGGCGGCTCCTGGGGCTCGACGCTGGCCATCGCCTACGCGGTGACCCACACCAGCCGCGTCCTCGGCCTGGTCCTGCGCGGCATTTTCCTGGTCTCGAAGTCCGAGATCCAGTGGTTCTACCAGGAAGGCGCGAGCCGGCTTTTCCCGGATGCGTTCGACCGCTATGTCGCGCCGATCCCGGAAGCCGAGCGCGGCGATCTCGTTGCCGCCTTCTACAAGCGCCTGACGGGCACAGATGCGGTGGCCCGGATCGACGCGGCCCGCGCCTGGGCCCGCTGGGAGGGCCAGACGCTCTCGATCAAGGGCCCGGTAACCACGCCGCCGCGCTTCAACGAGGATGACTTCGTCGACGCCTTCGCGCGCATCGAGTGCCACTATTTCATCAATGACGGCTTCTTCGAGAGCGACAACTGGCTGCTCGAAAAGGCGAAGCTGAAACTTCAGGCGACGCCCGGCGTGATCGTGCACGGGCGGTATGATGTGGTGACACCGCTGTCGACAGCCTGGGAACTTTCCAAGGCCTGGCCCAAGGCGGAGCTGCACATCGTTCCGGACGCCGGCCACTCCTCGATGGAGCCGGGTATCATCGACCGGCTTGTTCAGGCCACAGACGATTTCGCGGACCAGCTGGCGGCACGGTCACGGGCATAGATTGCTTGATCGGAAGGTCGCCTTTCGGCCGATTTCTTTGAAAAAGCCCCAAAAACCTGAAAAACCTAAATTTCCATCCGTATGCGGATGGAAATTTACCTTGTAAAAATCCGACCCTGGCGCTGCGTCTTCGTAACGAAAT
>CALGEF010000151.1 GCA_937881755.1 uncultured Acidobacteriota bacterium | reverse complement strand
TGGAAACGCAGGTTGAACTGTTCTTTTTTCAGCTTCACGAGCTCGTCACCGAGCTGGTCTGCCGTTTTCGCTCTCACGTCAGCTGCTTTCATGGCTCAGATCCCCTCAATGCGCTTGACGACTTTGGTCTTGATCGGAAGCTTGGCAGCCCCGAGCGAAAGCGCCATGCGGGCAGTCTCTTCCGTAACACCGTCGATCTCGAACAGGATACGGCCCGGTGCGACGCGTGCGACCCAACGGTCGACGGCGCCCTTGCCCTTACCCATGCGCACTTCGATCGGCTTGGCAGTTACCGGAACGTCCGGGAACACGCGGATCCACACTTTGCCCTGGCGCTTCATCTCGCGGGTGATGGCGCGGCGTGTCGCCTCGATCTGGCGCGCGGTGACGCGTTCCGGCTCGAGCGCTTTCAGGCCGAACTCACCGAAAGCCAGAGACGTGCCGCCTTTCGCCTGCCCACTGATGCGGCCCTTGAAGGCCTTGCGGAATTTGGTTCGCTTCGGTTGACGCATTGGAGTTACGCTCCGGAGGCTTGCGCGCCCGAAGCCGGGCCGCGTTGGTTGGCATTGGCGCGTGCGCGCGACTGGCCCGAGGTCTCAAGACGCTTGTCCTGGGCCATCGGGTCGTGCTCGAGGATCTCGCCTTTGTAGACCCAGACCTTGACGCCGATGATGCCATAGGTGGTCGAGGCTTCAGCCGTGCCGTAGTCGATGTCGGCGCGCAGCGTGTGCAGTGGGACCGAACCTTCGGCGTACTTCTCGGTACGGGCAATCTCTGCACCGCCGAGACGGCCGGAGACGACGATCTTCACGCCCTCTGCGCCCAGGCGCATGGCGGACTGGATCGAACGTTTCATGGCGCGGCGGAACGAAGCGCGGCGCTCGAGCTGGCGGGCGATGTCGTCAGCGATCAGGTGCGCGTCGACTTCCGGCTTGCGGATTTCAACGAGGTTCACGCGGACATCGTCGGTCGTCATCGAGGCGAGTTCCTTGCGGAGCACTTCGATGTCGCCGCCCTTCTTGCCGATCACAAGACCCGGGCGGGCCGTGTGAATGGTGATCAGGCATTTCTTGTGCGGGCGCTCGATGATGATCTTCGAGATGCCAGCTTGCTTCAGCTTCTCGCGGATCGACTTGCGGATCGCGATGTCTTCGTGAAGCAGGCGGCCGAAATCGGACCCGTCAGCATACCAGCGGCTGTCAGCCGTACGGTTGATGCCCAGGCGAAAGCCGATCGGATTAACTTTCTGACCCATTATGCGGCCTCCGCAGTCTGGCTGACGTCCCGCAGGACGATGGTAAGTTGGGCGAACGGCTTCTGGATCGGCGCAGCGCGGCCACGGGCACGGGCCCGGATGCGCTTCATGACCAGGTTCTTGCCGACATGCGCTTCGGCGACGACCAGGCTGTCGATGTCGAGGCCGTGATTGTTCTCGGCGTTGGCAATTGCGCTCTGAAGCAGTTTGCGAACGTCCTTGGCCGGCCGTTTCGGCGAGAACTGCAGTTCGGCGAGCGCGCGCTCGACCTTCATGCCGCGGATCTGCTGAGCCAGCAGGTTCAGCTTCTGCGGGCTGGAACGGTACATGCGCAGCACGGCGCGCGACTCGTTCGGGGCCTGTTTCGGAGGATTCTTGGACTTGGCCATGACTACTTCCGCTTCGCTTTCTTGTCAGCGCCGTGGCCGTAATAAGTACGGGTCGGAGCGAACTCGCCGAGCTTGTGGCCGACCATCTCTTCCGAGATCGTGACCGGGATGAACTTGTTGCCGTTGTGGACCTGGAAGTTCAGGCCAACAAACTGCGGCAGGATTGTCGAGCGGCGCGACCAGGTCTTGATCACGGCGCGTTTCTCGGACGCGCGGGCGTCTTCTGCTTTCTTCAGCAGGTAGCCATCGACGAACGGGCCTTTCCAGACAGAACGGGGCATGTCTCGCGGCTCCTCTTAGCGTTTTGCGTTGCGGCGACGGATGATCAGACGATCCGTAGCCTTGTTGGTGCGGGTCTTGGGACCGCGGGTTTTCTTGCCCCACGGGGTGACCGGGTGACGGCCGCCCGAGGACTTGCCTTCACCACCACCGTGCGGGTGGTCGACCGGGTTCATGACGACGCCGCGAACGGTCGGGCGGACGCCCTGGTTGCGGGTACGGCCAGCCTTGGAGCTGACTTCGTTCATCTTGTCCGGGTTCGACACGGCGCCGATCGTGGCCAGGCAGGTATCCTGAACCTTGCGAACCTCGCCCGAGGCAAGCTTGATCTGGGCATAGCCCGACTCGCGGCCGACCAGCTGTGCGTAGGTGCCGGCGGAGCGGACCATCTGCGCGCCCTTCTGGGGCTTCAGCTCGATATTGTGGATGATCGTGCCGACAGGGATCGACTTCAGCGGGAGCGTGTTGCCAGGCTTGATGTCGGCGGTGGCCGAGGTGATCACGGTGTCGCCGACTTCAAGGCGCTGCGGCGCGATGATGTAGGCGAGCTCACCGTCCTGATACTTGATCAGGGCGATGAAGGCCGTGCGGTTCGGATCATACTCAAGGCGTTCGACAACGGCCGGGACATCCCAGCGGCTGCGCTTGAAATCGACCTTGCGGTAAAGGCGCTTCGCACCGCCTCCCTGGTGGCGGACCGTGATGCGGCCCTGGTTATTGCGGCCGCCTTTCTTGTGGAGGCCTTCGGTCAGCGACTTGACCGGATCGCCCTTGTGCAGGGCGGAGCGGTCCACCAGCACGAGCTGGCGGCGGCCGGGCGAAGTCGGATTGAATGTCTTCAGTGCCATGTGCTTCGTCCTTCTCCCTTAGAGGCCCGTCGAGATGTCGACAGACTGGCCTTCAGCGAGCGTGACGATGGCTTTTTTCACGTCGGAGCGACGGCCGAGGAAACCCCGGAAGCGTTTCGTCTTGCCCTTCTGGACCAGGGTGTTGACCTTCGTGACCTTCACCTTGAACAGCGCCTCGACGGCTTCCTTGATCGCGGCCTTGTCGGCTGTCGGTGCGACTTCGAAAACGATCTTATTCTGCTCGGCGACGAGGGTCGATTTCTCTGTGATCAGCGGGCGGCGGATCACGTCATAGTGGTGGGGCTTCACATCAGCCATGATCAAGCCTCCGCTACTTCGTGGACGCCGTCGAAGCGGGCTTTGATACCCTCGGCGGCCTCCTTGGTGATGACGAGCGTCCGGCGGCGCAGGATGTCATAGACATTCAGGCCTGCGACGGGGAGCACGTCGATGTTCGGGATGTTGCGGGCGGCGCGAGCGAAGTTCTCGTTCACGCTGGCACCCGAAATGATCAGGGCATTCTCGATGCCGAGGCCTTTGAAGGCGGCGACCAGGTCCCGGGTCTTGCCGGCATCCATTTCAGCCTTGTCGATCACCATGATCGCGCTGTCCTTGAACTTGGACGACAGCGCATGGGCGAGCGCCATCTTGCGGATCTTCTTTGGCAGGTCGTGCGCATGGCTGCGGACGCGCGGGCCGTGGGCTGCACCACCGCCGACAAAGATCGGGGCGTTGCGCGAGCCGTGTCGGGCGCCGCCCGAACCTTTCTGCTTGATCGACTTTTTCGTCGTGCGGTTCACTTCCGAGCGCGACTTGGCCTTGTGCGTACCAGCCTGACGGCGGGCCAGCTGCCAGCGCACGGTACGCTGCAGGATGTCGCCGCGGATCTCTTCAATGCCGAAAATCGCGTCGTCCAGCTCGATATTGCCGGCGGCCTTGCCGGCGAGGGTTTTAACGACAAGTTCCATTAGCCTTCACCCCCGGCAGTCAGCTTCTCTGGCGCCTTGAACGAGCCGGATTTCGGTGCGTTCTCGGGCAGAGCCTTTTTCACGGCATCCCGGATTTCGACGAAGGTGCCCTCATGGCCGGGCACAGCGCCCTTGACCAGGATGAGACCGCGCTCAACGTCCGTGCGCACAACCGTCAGGTTCTGCGTGGTGATGCGCTCATCGCCAAGATGACCGGCCATTTTCTTGTTCTTGAACACGCGGCCCGGATCCTGGCGCATGCCTGTCGAACCGTGCGAACGGTGCGACAGCGACACGCCGTGGGTGGCGCGCAGGCCGCCGAAGTTCCAGCGCTTCATCGCGCCGGCAAAACCCTTGCCGATGCTCTGGGCGCTGACGTCAACTTTCTGGCCTTCGACGAAGTGGTCGGCGAGCACCGTCGAGCCGACTTCAGGAAGGTCGCCGCTGACGCGGAATTCTTTCAGTTTCGCTTTCGGGGCAACGCCCGCTTTCGCGAACTGGCCGCGCAGCGCTTTCACGGTACGCTTGGCTTTCTTGTCACCGGCGCCAAGAATGACTGCCTTGTAGCCGTCGGTGCGGACGACTTCGCCGCCCTTCTTGGTTTTCACGGTGCGCTCTTCTTCAGTGCGCACGCCGACGACCTGGCAGCCTTCGAGCGACAGGACCGTCACCGGAATATGGCGGCCGTCCGCATCGAACACGCGGGTCATGCCGACCTTGCGGGCGAGAACGCCGGTACGGGGAGCAGGCAAAGTCATTAGCGGCCTCCCTCGAGCTTGATCTCGATGCCGACACCGGACGACAGGTCGAGCTTCATCAGCGCGTCCACGGTCTGCGGGGTCGGGTCGACGATGTCGAGAATACGGGTGTGGGTGCGGATTTCGAACTGCTCGCGCGAAGCTTTGTCGATATGCGGCGACCGGATGACCGTGAAGCGCTCAATGCGTGTCGGCAGCGGGACCGGTCCGCGGACTTCAGCGCCGGTGCGCTTCGCCGTATTCACGATCTCCTTTGCCGACATGTCGAGCGCGCGGTGATCGAAGGCTTTCAGCCTGATCCGGATATTTTGTTTTTCCATCTTGCTTCCGTCCGCGCAAAACACTTAGGCCCTGGGCGCGCAGCTCGTCAGCTTCGAGCGGCCCGGGGGCTTAGGTAGGGTTAAATTGTCAGTTTCGAGGGAGCGTTCGCTGTTCAAAGCGCAGCCTTCCCGGCGAAGAGGGGCGTATACGCGCGGGAATCGGAGGCGTCAACAGCCGTTAAGGGGGAATCTGCAGGCTTAAAACGGCCGGTCTGCCCGTCCGGAAACTGTCTACAGGAAAAGCCGGACTTCTGCGCGGTTTGCGCCCCCCCCGACCCGTCCCCGGAGTCAACTGACACGGCCAGCAGACACTGGCGTTCCGAGCCGCCCGGCTTCCGGAAAGCGCATCGGGGAGATACTGGAATGAGCCGGATTTACCGGAAGGTTTGCCGGAACGGATATGTCGTCCGCGACATCGAGGCCGCCATGGCTCACTGGATCAATGTGATGGGGGCGGGCCCCAATTCTATATCGAGGACGTCAAGACAGACTGGTTGCGCCAGCGGGGCCGGGACTAGGACACGAGAACGAGCATTGCGCTGGCCGGTTTCTGGCATCTGGACCGGGCTGATCCAGCCGGGCAACGAGGCCCCCTCCATTTACAAGGAGAGAGTGGAGGCCCGTCATGAGGGGCTGCAACACATGCCCTACTGGACCAGGGACTACCGGGGCTTCTAGCCGGGCTACCGGGTGGGCCATCAGGGCTCTATCGGCGGGGAGAAAGGGCGTTTAGCCTGTTTTGACACCGAAGCACATCCCGGCACGGAGATCGGGATTTCCGACATCAGCAGCATCAGGGGGCGGACTTTCGCGCATATCTCGAAGGTGGCGGAGGGCTGGGACGGGTCGGACCCGGTCCGGATTATCCGGTAGCCCCCCCCTCCGGACCGCTCGAAACGGCGTCATTCGAATGCGTGCCGTGCATTCTGAGTGTCGAATCTTTCAGTCTTTCTCATTCATTCTTACTCAGTGGCGGCTTTTATCGCTGCGTATCGCCTTCGGCGAAGAGAGGGCCCGTGCTCGGTGCGGCGATGTTCCGAGATGCCCCCCACCCAAAATCAAAAGGCCGCCTCCTTGCGGAAGCGGCCTTTGTGTTCCTTGCTGCAGGGC
>CALGEF010000150.1 GCA_937881755.1 uncultured Acidobacteriota bacterium | reverse complement strand
TGCGGGCGCGATCTCGTGGATCGCCATATCGGCCTTTCATCGCGGCCGTTGCGGTGGTTACATGATCACTGTCGTGGGAACGGCAGGTGTCGCCTCGCGCGACGTGTCAGATGAAGGTCAATGGACATGCATGGAAACCCCGGCCCGGATCACAGCATAGCCGGTGGCCCGCTCGGGCAGATCCGGAGCGGTTTGATCGTGTCCTGCCAGCCGGTCGTGGATGGCCCGCTGGACCGGCCCGATATCGTGGCGGCTCTGGCGTTGGCCGCACTCGACGGCGGCGCCGCGGGCCTGCGGATCGAGGGGCTGGCCAACCTGCGCGCGGTGCGGGCCGTGACCGAGGCCCCGATCATCGGACTGATCAAGCGCGACATGGAGGGCTATGCCCCGCGCATCACCCCCACGCTTGAAGATGTCGACGGGCTGATCGCCGAAGGGGCCGATATCGTGGCCGTCGATGCTACCGACCTGACACGGCCCTTGCCCGTGGCCGATCTGATCGCCGCGATCCTCTCGGCAGGGCGGATCGCCATGGCCGATTGCGCAACGCTGGAGGATGCGGTCGCGGCCCGCGATGCGGGCGCGCAGGTCACCGGCAGCACCATGTCAGGATATACCGGAGGACCGATCCCCGATGCCCCCGATCTCGATCTCGTGCGCGGCATGGCCGGCCTTGGCGGGTTTGTCATCGCGGAGGGGCGCTATCACAGGCCCGAACAGGCGGCGGACGCCTTGCGGGCCGGCGCGGATGCGGTCGTCGTCGGTTCGGCGATCACCCGGCCCGAGCATGTGACCGGCTGGTTCGCCGGGGCGATGCGCAAGGCCCGGCGCTGATGCCTGTCCTCGCCGTTGATCTGGGCGGGACAAAAACGCTTGTCGCACTCGTGGACGGGGCCGATATCGTCGCTCGGCGCGAGGTTGCCACGGGTCGGAACACCGGGCCCGCGGCATGGGTCGCGGGCATGGCCGATCTGGCGCATGACTGGCGCGGGCGGCACGACGGGATCGGCCTCACGGTGACGGGGCTGGTCGCCCAGGGGCTGTGGCGGCCTCTCAATCCCGAGACGCTGCCCTTGCCGGCGGAGGGGTTTCCCCTTGCCCGCGAGGCCGAGGCCGCCCTTGGCGGGCCGGCGGTCATCCGCAATGACGCGCAAGCCGCGGCTTGGGGAGAATATCTTCACGGTGCGGGGCAGGGGCGCGATATGGTCTTTCTGACCGTCTCGACCGGGATCGGAGCGGGTATCGTACTGAACGGCCAGCTGGTCGGGGGGCGGTTCGGGCTCGCGGGCCATGCGGGACAGATGATCGCCCTGCCCGACGGGGACGATGCCCCCTTCGAAGACATGGCTTCGGGTCGCTGGATCGCCCGGAAGGCCGGTCGCCCTGATGCGCGCGCCGTCTTTGCCGGGGCTGACGATCCGGCTTGTGCCGAGGCGATCGAGACGTCGGCTCAGCGCGTTTCACGGCTGTGCCGGAACCTGCAATTCCTTCTTGCGCCCGAGGTGATCGTGATCGGCGGCGGGATCGGGCTGGCGCCCGGTTACCTGCCGCGGGTGCGCGCGATCCTCGCACCGCTTGATCCGATCCGGCACCCGGTGATCGAACCCGCGGCACTTGGTGGCGATGCCGGGGTTATCGGGATCGCGGCGCTTGCCGCCGCGCAGGCGCGGGCGGAGTATTGACCAAAGATCATGTTGGCATGATAATGTTATAAGTAGCGACGGGTTGTGACCTGACCGACCCGCATTCAATCGGGAGCTGACATGACGTCGACTGTCTTGATGGCGGGCCTGTTCCACGAAACCCATACCTTTCTGGCGCAAACCACGACGCTTGCGGATTTCCGGGCAGGTGTCTTTGCCGAAGGGGCCGAGATGCTGATGCAGGCCCGCGGCAACGGCTCTCCGATGGATGGGGCGCTCGAGGTGGCCGATGATCGGGGCTGGCAGGTCGTGCCTTCGATCCAGATGTCTGCCATGCCGGGCGGTATGGTGACGGCCGAGGCGGTCGACCGATTCGAGGCGCGGTTCTTTGCCGATCTCGAGGCCAATCTGGCGCGGCTCGATGCCATTTTTCTCATCCTGCACGGGGCCATGGTCAGTGAGGGCTGCGACGATGTCGAGGGCCATCTGCTGGCGCGGATTGCCCGGACGCTGCGCGCCGCCGGGCGCGAGATACCGGTCGTGGGGGTTCTCGACCTGCATGCCAATGTCTCGCAGGCGATGATCGACAATTCCACGCTGCTCGTCGCCTATCGCGAGAACCCGCACAGCGACGCGCGCGAAACAGCGGTCCGCGCGGCACGGCTGCTGGATGATCTTCTGGTGAAATCACGCGCGGTGCATCAGCTGCATTTGCCGACACCTTACGTTCTGCCACCGACCGGCGTCGGGTCGGCGGCAAACCCGATGCGGGCGGTTCTTGATCGGGCCCGCGCGATTGAGGCCGAGGATCCTGACGTCATCGGCATCAACGTCATGGCGGGCTATTCCTATGCCGATATCCCCGATTGCGGGTTCAGCCTGAACGCCGCGACCACGGGCGATCCGTCGCGCGCGCGCGTCTATCTCGAGGAACTCGCGACCCTGCTTGAAGCGCATCTGGCCGATGGCTATCCGTCGGAGGCAAGGCTCGACGATGTTCTGGCCCGGATCGACGCGCTCCCGCCCGGGAAGGGGCCGGTCCTGCTGGTCGAGGCTGCAGACAATATCGGGGGCGGCTCGCCCGGCGACGCGACCGATATCCTCGGGCCCCTGCTGCAGACCGACAGAACCGGGATCGTCGCCGCGATCAACGATCCCGAGGCGGTGAACGCCTGCAAGGATGCGGGCCTCGGTGCCGAAGTGACGCTGAGCATCGGCGGCAAGACCGATAATCAACACGGAGCGCCGGTTCAGGTCACGGGCCGGGTGCGGCACCTGTCGGACGGTGTCTTCGATCTTGAGAATCCGAAATCCCACCTTGCCTCCATGCGCGGCACCCGGATCGACATGGGGCCCTCGGCGGTGATCGTCACGCCACAGTGGGAGATCCTGCTGACCACCCACAAGACCGCGCCGATGGACCTTGGTCACCTGCATTCGCAGGGCATCCGGCCAGAAGACGCCGATCTGGTGATCGTCAAGGCGGCGGTGTCGCACAAGGCGGCGTATGATCCCATCGTGCGCGCCTCGTTCAACGTCGACAGTGCGGGCCTGTGCACCAGCAACCTGACGCGGCTGCCCTACAGGAAACTGCGCGGCAAACAGATCGCGCTTGATGGAACACGGGCGGAACAGGCAGATGCGCGTCACGCCTGACGGCGAGGTCACGATCTATGCCAATCCGGCGTCCCTGCTTCTGAGCCGGCAGGCGGTGTTCCCGGGCGTGGTGCAATTGCCCGGGGGCGAGCTGCTGGCGATGTTCTCCATCGGGCAGGCCTTCGATGCCGCCGATATGCGGGCCGTTGTCTCGCGCAGCACTGACGGCGGACAGACATGGTCGCCGCCACAGGCGCTGCACGAGGGCGCCGAACTTGCCTCCGAAAGCTTCAAGCCGGTGGTGCTGCCCGACGGTCGGGTGCTTGCCACGGGCTATGTCTTCCTCAGGCCCGACATGGAAACCCCCATCGTCGACGGCGGAACCATGGAAACGCTTCCCCTGCGCAACAGGGTGTCGGTCTCGGAGGATCGGGGGCAAAGCTGGTCGATGCCGGCCGATTTCTCGGTCGAGGGCGCGCCGCTGGAGTTGTCAGGCCCCGCGATCGTCCTGCCATCGGGGCGCATTCTGGCAGCCGCGGCCCCGTTTCATCTGCGGCCCTCGGGGCATGAGGGCTGGATCATCGCCAGCGATGACAACGGCGGGTCATGGCGCAAGCTGTCGGTCTTTCACCGCTCCGACGGCGGGCAGATCGCGCCTTGGGAATGCCGCCTGTGCCTTATGGGCGATGGCCGCGTCGTGGTGATCTTCTGGGCCTATGATCTGGCCCGGCAGGTCAACCTCCACAATCATATCGGGATCTCGAACGATGGCGGCGAGAGCTTTGATCAGGTTCTGCCGACCGGGATCATGGGGCAGGCCTCCAACATCATGGCGCTGGATCATGACCGGCTGCTGAGCATCCATTGCCACCGCGACGCGCCCGTCAGCCTGACCGTGCGGGCGCTCCGCCTGACCGGTGACGGGATCGCGGTCGAGGCGGAAACCGCGATCTTCGGCGCGCAGGATCAGGGCAGTGCGACTGACGGCATCGTCAATCAATTCGCCAGCCTGCGGTTCGGGCAACCCGCGCTCTTGCGGCTCGACGTCGATCGGGTGCTTGCCACCTGCTGGAAGGTCGAAGACTGCCAGCATGTGATCAAGGGCTACCATCTGCGGATCGGGCCAGAGGGGTGACCGGGCAGGCGGCATCCCGGGGGCAGAGCGATTACGACAAGCTGCGCCGGTTGCCATGGCTCTATGGCTCCACGGTGATGACGGCGATGGCCGTTCTGTGCACCGTCACCGCGCCGCTGACCCTTTTCGCCGCCGAACTGGGGCTGGGGGAGGACCGCATCGGCCTTCTGTCCGGGATCATGCCGTTCTTTCAGGCGCTTGGTGTTCTGGCCCTGCCGCTGATCCTGAAATTCGGAAGCCGCCGGGTCGCTGCGACGGCCCTGTCGATGCGGTATCTGTTCCTGATCCTGTTTCTCATGGCGCCGGCTTATGCCGCCAGTCCCGACGCCGTCTTTGCGATCCTGCTTGCTGCGATAATGGGATTTGCGATCTGGCGCAGCCTTGCCGAGGCGGCCCTTGTCCCCTGGAGCCAGGAATTCATGCCCCGGTTCGTCCGGGGTCGGATCACGGGCCGCATGGCGCTGATCTATGTGCCGGTCGCGCTGGGCGTGTCATGGGCGATCCAGTCGTGGCTGGATGCGCAGACCGGGCTCGATCGGTTCATGCCGGTCTTTGTGGTGGGCATCGTCGTGGGGCTTGTGGGGGCGCTGATGCTCCTTGGTCTGCGCGGCGGCCATCCGGGCGAGGCAGGCCAAGCGCCGCGCGGCCGCCTGACAGAGCCGCTGCGGGACCGGAACTTCGCCCTATTCCTGTTCGCCTCGGCCTTGCAGGCGCTGGTGGCGACCGCCATCGGGCTGTTCCTGATCCTGTTCTTTCGCGAACGGTTGGGGCTGAGTTCGGGCGCGCTTGTCCTTCAGGTCGCGCTGATCCCAGTGGGCTCGGCTGCCGGCAACGTGGCGGCCGGCTGGTTCGTCGATCGCTATGGCACCCGCGCGATCCGGACGGCGCTGCAGGTGGGGCAGATCCTTCTGCTGCTGGCGCTGCCGTTTCTGGGACTGCAGGTCTCGGGACTAGCGTGGCTCGTGCCGGCGGCCTTCTTCTTTTTCGGGTTCCTGTTTCAGGCGGGGATCGCGGTTGCGCATGTCTATATGCTCAACGTTATCCCGCCCGCCTCGAAAGAGGCCTATACCGCGCTTCACTACAGTATCGACGGGATGACAGCGGGGCTTGCCACGGCCTCGGCGGGCTATCTTCTGGTCTGGCTCGGCCCCGGCGAGACGGTTTTCTTCGGGCTGGGCCTCGGCAATTTCGAGGTCTTGTTCGTGCTGGCCGCCTGTGTGACCGCGATCTCCATCCTCGCCTTCAGCAGGCTGCAGGAAGAGGGCGCCCTGTCGGTGCGCGAATTCGTGGGTCACTTTACAACCGGCAATCCGATGAAGGCGCTGTGGGGGATCAACCGCTATGCCAGCCGCACCTCCGAAGACAGGCGGCGCGATCTGGCGTTCCGTTTCTCCGGCCTCGGAAGCCCGCTGGCCAAGGAAGAGCTGATCGCGGCGCTGCGCGATCCCAGTTTCGATGTCCGGCAGGAGGCGATCAGCGCGCTTGGCCATATCGGGCGGCATCCGGCGGTCGTGCGCGCGCTGGAAGAGGTGCTGGAGTATCAGGGCCTGGTCGAACTGCGCTACGAGGCGCTTCGGTCGCTGGGCCGTCTCAGGGCAATCGGCAGCGCGCTGCGCGTGGCCCCCCTGCTGGACGACGCACACCCCATGCTTCGCGCAAGCGCGGCACGGGCGCTGGGTGAAATGGGCCATGTGCAAAGCCTGCCCCGCATCCGCGAGATGCTGGCCGGTGACGACGAACTGGATTGCAGGCTTGCCGCCGCCTCGGCGCTGGGCAAGCTGAAGGATCGCGAAAGCCTGACGGGTCTGGTCGCGCTCTACCTGTCGCAGGCCGCCGACATCGAGACCCCGGTGGCCGAGCCGCGCGGCAAGGTGGTCCTGCTGGCGATCACGAAGATCCTGCGCTGCGAAGAGGACTTCGCCCATCAATGGCGGCGCGAACAGGTGCAGCCGGGGCTTGCGGTGCCGGGGCTCCTGCTTCAGCTGGGCTGCCTGCCCACCAGCGCATCGCGGGAGTTGCGCGCGCTGGCCGCCGAATATGATCCTGATGAGACGGGCGCCGCGCTCAGGGTCCTGACCCGGCTTGCCCCCGATCTCGATGCCTTGGCGCGGCCGGATGCGCAGGCTGCGGCCCGGGTCCTGCGGCAGGTCGGTGATCTTCGCGATCCACATCCCGCCCTTGTCGTGGCGCTTGGCGTTATCGCTCTGTGGGTTCTGGGTCGATGAGCCGGGCCCAGTGAATGTCCATCCGCTCGGGCGTGCCGGCATACCACAGGATCAGCACCGCGCCGCCCGGCAGGACCTCGGCCGAAGGCAGGCCATAGCTCCATTGCGACATCTGGCTCAGGGTTTCCTCCCCGGCGGACGCGGTATCCGTTTGGGCCTCCTGCCGATGCAAAACGATGGGGGCGCCGAAGTCCCCGTCCGGCCCGTGGGCGACGCGCGCGCAGATTTGCCCCGCGCCGAACCGGTCGACGTAAGGCAGCACTAGCCGGTCATCGGGCAGGATCGCCGGTCGCCCCGGCTGATCCGCGAAGCCAAGCGGGACGGGTTCCGTGACATCGCTTGCATCCGCGGTCGCGGTTCTGCGGTGGATATCCAGATAGGCCCCGGCACTCGTGTCATAGGTCCAGGCAAAGGTCTCGATCCGGCCATCAGGCCGCAAGGCACAACGCATATCCCAGTTGAACAGCCGCCCCGAGGGATCACGCGCCACCGTTCGTGGCTCCGACCATGTGGTCCCGCCATCTCCGGAACCCAGGAATACGGCCCGCTGGTCCCATGGTCCGGCATCGGCATAGGTTTTGTTCGTCTCGATGCTCATGACAAGGCCGCCATCGGGCAACGCAAGGATCGGGGCGGTCAGGCTTGGCGGGCCAAGCCGGGCGGGCAGGGGCACTCTTTGCCACCGGCCCCAGCTCTGGCCATCATCATCGCTGCGGGCCAGCACGATCGCCATGGGAAGGCAGCCATCCGTCTCGGTGTTGAACAAGGGTGCGCCGGGATGGCTTTGGCGGTCAACCCACATCGCCGCGGCCAGAAGCGATCCGGGCGTCGTTTCGGTCAGGTAGCAAAGCTTGAGGCTGCCGGCCTTACCGTCGATCTGGGGTGCGGGCAGGACGGCCGCTGGGCCTGACCATGCGTCCCCTCGGGACGCCGCGCGATGGATCTCGATCCGTTCGCCGGCATCGTCCTTGGTTGCGCCCGCGCGCAGCGTGGCGATCAGACTGCCGGAGGCCAGCGCGGTCACGGATGGAAAGGTCAGCATCGCGCGGTCGGTCCCCGCCTCTGCGTGGGACAGGATGCCGCGTGCGGCGATGATCACGCGGGGCCTGTGCGGAACCGCTCGACCCCGCCGATATAGGTCGCGCGCACTGCGTCGGTAATCGGATCGAGAACCGCGAAATCGGCCAGCTTGCCGGGCGCGATGCTGCCCATATCCGCCTCGCGCCCGATGACGCGGGCGGGGACAAGACTGGTGGCATGACTAGTGCGGACCAGATCGGCCCCGCCAAGGGTCATGAAATTCCCCATCGCCTCGTCGGGTGTCAGCGACGATCCGCACAGGCCGCCGTTCTCGTCATGGACGGCATTTCCCTTGACGCTGCGGACGCGGTAGCCGGGATAGAATTCGAACTCCATATCCTCGGCGCCCGCATATTTCATCGCGTCGGTTTCGAGGAAGACACGGGTGTCGGGCAATTGCGCCAAAAGCCGGATGAAGCCCGGATCGGTGTGAATGCCATCACAAATCAGCCCTACCGCGACATCGCGCTCTGCCAGCAGCGCATCGGGCAGGGAATAGGGATGGATGCCCATCCCGCCATAGGGTTTTGGCGGCATGGCGTTGAAGATATGCGTCGCCGCGTCGATCCCCCACGACACATAGCGCGGCACGTCATGAGGCTCGGCGAAGGAATGGCCCAGATGGATCGAGACGCCATGCGCCTTGAGCCTTCGGATGAAATCCTCGGCGCCCGGGCGTTCGGGGGCAAGCGTCACGCCCAGAAGCATACCGTCCGCCGCCTCGAGCATTGCCTCGGCCAGCGGGATCGAAGGGTCCACGATGTTCTCGGGGTTGTGTGCGCCGGGATCGGCGAAGCAGGGCCCCTCGCTGTGAACACCCAGAGCACGCGCGCCGGTCGCGCCCCGGCACTGGGCCGCCAGTTCGGCCAGAACCTCCATCATGCGCGGCGATTTGGTGCAGCCGAAGGAAGGCAGAAAGGCCGTGGCCCCGCACGACAGCAGGAATTGCGAGGCCTCGTCGACCGCGCCGGGTTCGGCATCGCCGTAAAGGTGGCGGAACATCCCGTGCTGAAGCAGGTCGATGATCCCGGGAAAAAGGACCGCGCCGTCCCCGTCGATCATCCGCCAGTCCGCGCTGCCGGGCTCGCCCCGATCGGCAAAGCCTGCGAAGCGGTCGCCCTCGATCATGACGTCTTTGGACAGGATGCCACCCGGCGTTACGACCGAGACATTCGACCAGCGTTGATTGACACTCATCGCAAAATCCATATTACCATGTTATTATATTAACAGGTTAATCTGATGGAACAAGACTCCTCTCTTCGCGTCCCGAGGCGCGTTTGCGTGACGGGCGCGACGCAGGGCATCGGGCTTGCCATCGCCCGGGCCTTTGCTGCGGATGGGGCAAGGGTCGTGATCAACAGCCACGAACGGCAGGACGGCGGGGCTTTGGCCCAGATGCCTGAGGGGGCAGAATGCCATTATGTGCAGGCTGATCTGTCGACGTTGGCCGGGCCGGCGGCGCTCTTAGCGGGAGCCATGGATGCGCTGGGTGGGATCGATACGCTGATCTGCAACGCAGGCAGTTTCTATGACACTGCCTTTGCCGATCTGACCGCCGACCGGATCGACCGGACCTATAACCTCAATGTCCGGGGGGCGATGCTTACCGCACAAGCCTTTGCCGCACAGGTGACGGAGGCGCAGGACAACCCGTCGATCGTCTGCACCGGTTCGACGAATTCCCGCGCCGCCGAAAAGGACAGTGTCGCCTATGACACCTCGAAAGGGGCGGTTCTGATGATGATCCGCTCGCTGGCGGTCACGCTGGCCGGGCGCGGCATCCGGGTCAACGGGATCGGCCCCGGCCTTGTCGACACGCCGCTGACGGCCGGGGGGCTGGCAGTTCCCGGCGTCCGCGATAAGGTGATCACGCAAATCCCGCTGGGGCGGATCGGGCGGCCCGAGGATATCGCGGGTGCCGCGGTTTTCCTTGCCTCGCCGCAGGCCGCTTACATTACCGGCCAGATGCTTTATGTGGA
>CALGEF010000149.1 GCA_937881755.1 uncultured Acidobacteriota bacterium | reverse complement strand
CCCGGATGATACCGTCTCCTTTGCGCCGATCCGGGTGATCGACGAGACGCCGGAAGGCGCCTGGGTCACCGGCCTGCCTGCTCAGTCGACGCTGGTTGCCATCGGCCAGGATTATCTGAATGACGGCGTGACGGTGCGTCCCGTGGCACAAGGCGGAGCCCGCCCATGAACAGCCTCATCGATGGAGCCATTGGCCGGGCAAGGATGGTGATTGCCATTCTGATCTGCGCCGTCCTGGCCGGTGCAGTGACCTATGTCGGGTTGCCGAAGGAAGCGGACCCGGACATACCGATCCCTTTCGTGGCCATCACGGTGCCACTCGCAGGCGTCACGCCGGAAGATTCCGAGCGCTTGCTCGTGCGCCCCATCGAGCAGGAAATTCAGGCCCTCGAAGGGCTTAAAACCTTCAGCTCATTCGCCGCCGAAGGCGCAGCGCAGCTGGTACTCGAATTCGAGATCGACGTGGACGTCGACCAGGCCGTGCTCGACGTCAAGGACAAGGTGGACATGGCGAAACGCTACTTCCCCGCCGACGCGCGCGAACCCATCGTCACGGAATTCAATGCCGCACAATTCCCGGTTCTGGTCGTCAACATCTATGGTGATGCCCCCGAGCGGGGTCTGGCGCGCATTGCAGATGAGCTGAAGGAACGGATCGAAGCTGATCCCGGCGTGCTCGAAGCCCGCGTCCAGGGCAAGCGCGAAGAGCTGCTCGAGATCGTCATCGATCCGGTGAAGCTCGAGGCTTACAATATCTCCCAGCAGGAAATCTTCGCGGTTGTGAATTCCAACAACCAGCTGATCCCGGCAGGCCTGATCGATACCGGACAAGGCAGCTTCGCCGTCAAGGTTCCGGGCATTATCCGCTCCGGCGCCGATGCGCTGAGCCTGCCGGTAAAACGCACCGAAAACGCGGTCGTGACGCTTGGAGACGTGGCCGATGTGCGCCGCACGTTCAAGGATGCAACCGGGTATGCCACGTTCAACGGCGAGCAGGCCCTGCTGGTGGAAGTCGTCAAGCGCACCGGCGCGAACATCCTCGACACTGCCAATAATGTGCGAATTATCCTCGATGAGGAAAGCCGGAAATGGCCGGCGACCGTGCGCGCGGACATCACCTCAGACATGTCCGAAATGATCGGCGACCAGCTCGGCCAGCTCGAAAGCTCGATCATGACGGCGGTCGTGCTGGTCATGATCATCGTAGTGGCAGCGCTCGGCCTGCGCTCAGCAATGCTCGTGGGCATCGCCATCCCGTCTTCCTTCGTCATTGCCTTCCTGTTCCTCGGGGCCTTCGGCTACACGATCAACATGATGGTGATGTTCGGCATGGTGATCGCCGTCGGCATCCTGGTCGATGGCGGCATCGTCGTGACCGAATACGCAGACCGGAAAATGGCTGAAGGCATGGACCGGAAACGGGCCTATACCATGGCCGGCAAGCGCATGTTCTGGCCGGTTGTCTCCTCGACGCTGACCACGCTCGCTGCCTTTGTGCCGTTCCTGTTCTGGAACTCTATGCCGGGCAAGTTCATGGCCTACCTGCCGCTGACGCTGATCTTCGTCCTGACGTCGGCGCTTGTCGTCGCGCTGATCTTCCTTCCGGTGCTGGGCAGTGTGATCGGCGGACGCGCAGGCGGCACCGACCAGAACCTCGCCTCTCTCGCCGCGGGCGGCGATCCACGCCAGGCGCGGGGGTTCATTGGCGGCTATGTGAAGATCCTTTCGGCCACGATCCGGCGTCCCCTCGTGATCACCGGCGCTGTCTTCAGCCTCGTCATCGCAATTTTTGCCTGGTTCGGTTCGGAGCAGCATAAGACAGAGTTCTTCCTCGACATCGAACCTGAACAGGCTTTCGTCTTTGTCCAGGCGCAAGGGGCTCTTTCCGCCGCAGAGAAGGCCGCGTTCGTCGGACGGGCGGAAGCCGTGATTTCGGACATCCCCGGCATAACGGCGATATCGACCCGCACGGGCGGCTCGTCTGCCGGCTTCAGCTTTGACGGCGTCAGCGGCGTGCCACTGGATACGATCGGCCAGATCCTGCTCGATCTCAACACGACCTCGGACGGCGACTTCAATGCCCGCGAGACACTCGAAGAGGTTCGCAGGCGCCTCTCCGCAATCCCGGCCCTCGGCTTCGAAATCAAGGCGCGCGAGCAAGGCCCGCCGGGCGGCAAGGACATCCAGGTCGCCTTGCTTGGCAATGACACTGCAGAACTCGGCCGGACAGCAACATTGATCCGCGACTGGCTTGAAGCGCGCGCTGACGTGATTGAAGTTGAGGATTCCCGGGCCCTGCCCGGCGTCGAATACCAGTTGACGGTAGACCGCGCCGAGGCCGGCAAGTTCGGCGTCGATGTTTCCCAGATCGGCGCGGCGGTACAACTCGTGACCAACGGCGTTCTGGTCGGCCGCTTCCGGCCGGACGACGCCAGTGAAGAGATTGATATCCGCGTCCGGTTCCCTCAGGAAGACCGTTCAGCCTCGGCCATCGACTCCCTGAAAATTTCCACACCTCAGGGCAATGTGCCACTTTCACTGTTCGTGACGCGTGAAGCAGCGCCGCGTGTGAGCCAGATTGAACGGCGCGAAGGCAAGCGTGTGATCGACGTGCGCGGCAATGCCCTGGAACAGGGAACCGGCGGCGCGATCGTGGCGGAACTCAAGGTTTTCATCGCCAGCCAGGACATGCCGGCCGGGGTGGAGGTGCGCTTCGAAGGCGCCGATGAGGACACGGCGGAGGCCGGCGCATTCTTCTTCGGCGCAGCGCTCGCGGCCTTGTTCATGATGGCCGTGATCCTGCTCTGGCAGTTCAACAATTTCTGGCAGGTCGCGCTGACACTGTCGGCCGTGATCCTGTCGACGGCGGGCGTGCTGGTCGGGGTGAACCTGTTGCTGCCGTATGTCAGCATCCTGATGGTCGGGACCGGCATCGTCGCCCTCGCGGGCATCGTCGTGAACAATAACATCATCCTGATTGATACCTTCAATCGCCTGCGTGAGGACGCCCGCTCGCCTGAGGATGCAGCGATCGCAGCGGCCGCCCAGCGCATCCGCCCGATCCTGCTGACGACAGGCACGACGATGTTCGGCCTGTTCCCGATGATCATCCAGATGAATGTCAGCTTCCGCGAAGGCGCAATCAACTTCGGCGGCGCAAGCTCCGAATGGTGGGTGCAGCTGGCAACGGCAGTCGTGTTCGGTCTGGGCTTCTCGACCACAATGATCCTCCTGGTTACGCCTGCGTGGCTGCTTGCGCCCTACCGGGTCTCCAACTGGTCAATCCGGATGTGGAACCGGGCACGCGGCCTGCGGGGCGAGGCGGCATCTCTGTCCGCGCCGGCTCATGCGGCCAATGACACGTCGGACAGGCAGCAGGTTGTTCCCGCTGCCGAATAATCCGGCCTGCCAGGGCGGCATCCTGCCCCGATCATCGAAGAGGCGGAGCTGCGCGGACGCCCCGGCCCGGTGACCAGGGTTGCGGGCATGAGGGCTCCGGGGCGGCTCAGTCCTTCGGGGTGATCCGGTAAACGGCGGTCGCCGTCATCACGGTGCCCTTGCCATCTTCCGCCGCGCCGCCGGTGAAGAGGATCGTGCGGGTCTTGCGGTCGATCCGGGGCGTGTAGGTAAGTTTACCGGGTTCGGCGCCGGCTGCGGCCACGTCGAAGGTCACCGACACGAGATCCACCCGGTCGGGCGCGCAGACCGCTTCGGCGTCCGCGCGGATGGCCTGGATAAGGCACAGCGCGATGGCTTCGTCCGGACGGGTCAGCGCGGCGTCGCTCATGGCAGTCTCCCTCTCATTTCCGGCCTCTAGCGGGCGCCGGCGCAAAAGAAAAGGGCCGCCCAGAAGGGCGGCCCGGTAATCTGAGGCGACGCGAATGACCACAAAGGGTCTGGATTTAGCAGCGTCAGCTTCGCTTCGCAGGGCCAGTGCGTTATGCGGCGCGCACCCCCTCTCTGCGGGACGGCTCACCCGCATGGCCAATCAGGTCACCCAAATGGCCAAAGTCATTCATACCGTGTACGGATTGCATCCAGCTGCCGATGGACGGCAGCAGCGTGCTGACCTGCTTGTGATCAAGGCCGGCTTCCTGGAGTGCGGAAATCATAGAAAGGGCGACGCGGCGGCGTCCGCCCGGGGTCTGTTCGATCAGGCGAGCGATTTCGCCCGTCGGGGCGCCGATCTCGTCACCGGTCCGCGCCGCGAGAACACGTGCACCCGGAACCTTCTTGAACATCACGGCTGCGAGCGGGCTGCCCTGGCGCTCGGCGCCGTTCAGGACGATGCCAAGCGCACGCTTGGAAACGGAGTCCGCGAGGCCATTGCATGCAGCGATGTGCGCTATCAGATCAATCATCATTGGCAAAGGCACTCCTAGGATCAATGGCCTCGGGACAGCCGCCAACTTCGTCTCCCGTGGTTTCCAGAGTCTTACCTGCGTGAAGTTTTTTCACCCCGGATGAAGAAAGCGATTAAGCCGCGTTAGTCCGGGGTAAACAGACCGGGCAGATTTGTTTACGCTCTCTGTAATGAAGCGATACCAGATGAGAAAAATCGGGAAACCTTATGATAAGGATGGGAATACTTGGGGCCGCAAAGATAGCCCCGCAGGCCCTGATCGAGCCCGCGCGGAGGCGCGATGATTGCCAGGTTGTCTGTGTCGCCGCGCGCGATGGTGACCGCGCCAGCACCTACGCCCGGCAGCACGGCATCCCGGAGAGCCTCGGCAGCTACGAAGCCCTGATCGCCCATCCGGGCATCGATCTCATCTACAACGCCCTGCCCCCGCACCGCCATGCGGACCTCACCATCGCCGCCCTGGAAGCGGGAAAAGCGGTGCTCTGCGAAAAACCGTTCGCCCTGAACGCAGCCAAAGCCCGCGCTATGACGGACGTCGCCGCGCGCACCGGACGGCCACTGCTCGAGGCCTTCCACTACCGCTTCCATCCGATGTTCGAGGATATCCTCGCGCAGGTCCGCAGCGGCGCCATCGGCAAGCTGTGCGCCATCAGGTCCGAGTTCT
>CALGEF010000148.1 GCA_937881755.1 uncultured Acidobacteriota bacterium | reverse complement strand
CGGCTGCCTGTTCTACAAAATGCGGTCGGGCAAGCACCGGTTGGGGCCGGATACACGGGCACGGGTGGAGGAGATCGATACCGCCGGACAGGCGGCATACGCCGCCTTCCTGCAAGCGGCCCGCGCTGCCGGGGAGTGGCCAGATGGCCTGTCAGTCGAGGCCGGTGCGAAATACCTGGGCGAGCAGATCGCCCTTGCGATAACGCAACGCGCCTCAGGCGAAGACCCCGCGCGCATTCGCGAAATGCTGACGCTGGCGCTCTCGGTCTTTACCCGCCCATGACCGGATCGCCGCGCGCCCTCATGCCCGATTACCTGCGCCTCGTCGCGCTGTTCGGCATTGTCGTGGTCAATGTCCAGTTCATCGCGTTTTCCGCGCTTGGCAGTTTTGCCGATCCGGGCGGTGAGACCCTGCGCGACGCGATCACCCTGTGGCTGGTCAACGGGCTGGCGCTGCTCAAGACCTACGGGCTCTTTTCCTTCATGTTCGGGGTGGGGCTGGGGTTGCTGATGCGTTCGGCGGCGCGGCGGGCGCTGCCCTTTGGGCGTCTTTACCGCAACCGGATGATCGGGCTTGCGTTTCTGGGCATTGCCCATGGCTGCCTGTTCTTTCCTGGCGACATCCTGACGATCTACGCGGTCACAGGGTCGATCCTGTACCTTTTTCGGGACTGGCCGGTGCGGCGCCTTGTGCGGGTCGGCGCGGCGTTGCTGGTCCTGCAGGCCCTCATAGCGCCACTGCTGCTGCTGGCCACGCCGGAGACGCCGCCCGACATCGTCGCGATGGAGCGCGCGATCCTGACGAATGGCGGGTTCTTCGAGGCCGTCCTGTTCCGCAGCATCGGCTTCGCCTTCATCATGCCGTCCTTCCTCGTGATTCAGGGCACCGCGGCTCTCGGTTGGTTCTGCCTTGGGCTGGCAGCAGTGAAGTCGGGCATGATCGACGACGCCACACATCCGCTCTGGCTGCGCGCGCGGCGCTGGTGCCTCGGCCCGGGCGTAGTGCTGGGGCTGGTTGGGGCCGCACTTTCGCAATGGGGGTCGGCGGAGCCGGGAGTCGCGCTGATCATCGCCGCCGCGCCGGTCGCGACACTTGGCTATCTTGGTCTGATCGCCGCGTTTTCGCGCCCGCCAGGGCCGATCATGGCGCAAGCGCTGACCGCAGGCGGGTCGAGTCTGAGCATTTACCTTGGCCAGTCGATCATCCTGTCGACCATCTTCGCGGGTTACGGGCTGGGTCAGTGGGGTGCAGTGGACCGGTTGTCCGCCGTTGCTATCGCCGTTGCCGTGACAGCTGGTCTCATGGGGGGGTTGATGATCTGGCGTTCGCGCTTCGCGCTTGGTCCTTTTGAATGGCTTTTGCGACGTTTCATGTTTGTAATGATCCGCACATAACTCAAGAAATGGTCTTACAGCGCATGTAACCGATTGAGCTTCGCCCATATTGTATTCGAGCCAGAGAAAGGGAAGCCCGGGTGCCGGGCTTGAAAGGATAGAGAGAGGCTCATCCGGGTCCGGCGTGACAAGGATCCTGACCATGGCCAAGACCACGACCCGCCCGAAACCCGTCGCCGCGAAGAAAACCGAAGCCGCCGGATTGGCGACGCCCGACGGCGCCGCCGAAATCCGGATGATCCCGCTCGACCAACTGGAGCCGAGCCCTCTCAACGTCCGCAAGGTGGCCGCGAGCGCCAGCGATGACGCTGAACTCCTCGCCAGCATCCGCGAGACTGGCATCAAGCAGAACCTGGTGGTTCATGCGCTGTCTGAGTCCCGTTTTGCTGTCGATGCCGGCGGTCGCCGCCTCAAGGCGCTGAAGCAACTCGCCGAGGACGGTGTGATCCCCGCAGACCACCCGGTGCCCTGCCTCGTCGAGGACGAGCGCAACGCCATCCTCACCTCTGCCACGGAAAACCTCCAGCGGGCGGCAATGCACCCGGCGGACCAGTTCGAAGCTTTCGACAAGATGATTGCCGAAGGCCGCAGCGAAGACGAAATCGCGCTCAAATTCGGCGTCTCCGTCGACCTCGTGCGCCGTCGCCTCAAACTCGCCCGCGTTGCGCCCGAAATCATCGAACAGTTCCGTGCGGGCGACCTGACTCTCGAATGCGTGATGGCCTTCACGTTGACCGACGACCATGATCGCCAACTGGCGGTCTGGAACGCGGTAAAGGGCGGCTATCACATCCATCCGCAAAGCATCAAACGCCATCTGACCGAGACTGCACACTCGGCGAACTCAGCCCTCGGGCGCTTTGTCGGCATCGAGGCCTATGAGGCGGCGGGCGGGGCTCTCCTGCGCGATCTCTTCGACGATCGTGCCAGCGCCCATATGGAAAATCCCGAGCTCCTCGAGCGTCTGGCCATCGAGAAGCTGCAAGCTGCGGCCAAACCCTTCGAGGCGGCTTGGAAATGGGTCGAGGTGCATCTCTCGGTGGACTACGGCGCGTTTCGCAGTTTCGGGCGGGTCTATCCGCAGGATGTCGAGCCGGATCCGGACCTGCTGGCCGAAGAGGAACGTCTCATCGCGCGCGAGGAAGAACTGGCGGCGCAGAATGACGGCGAGGTTCAAAACCTCGCCCGAAATTATCCGCTTGGCCGTGATGCTATATGTTCGGTTC
>CALGEF010000147.1 GCA_937881755.1 uncultured Acidobacteriota bacterium | reverse complement strand
CAGCGCCGCGGCGCAGGCACGGTCTTTCGTCACCTCGCGCTGGCGGCGGAACAAACGGTCCCAGCGGTCATGCTCGGCCGCACTGTAGGTGTCCCACGCCTGGTCGATCGTGAAATCGGCCGCGCGCGGGGCGCCGGAATAGCGGTTCTTTGCAAAGGCGGTGTCCATGCGCTCCAGTATAGGACGGATGGCAAATTAGTTCCAGATGTAACTAAATCAGGCGCCCGTCAGGCAACCGCGCGGCTGTCGACGATCTCGGTCAGCGTCACACCCAGTTCGCCGTCCGCCACGACCAGCTTGCCGCGCGCGATCAGGCGGCCGGAGACATAGATATCAACCGGCTCGCCAGTCTGCTTTTCCATGGTCAGCACTTCGCCGGGCGACAGCGCCATCAGCTCTTCCATCGTCAGGCGCACTTCGCCCAGCACGACTTCGACCCGCACAGGCACATCCATCAGCATGCGGTGGAAGGCGGGGTTCGTCGGTTCGCTCATTCCGGGCCTCGTCCAGTCCCGGCAAACAGGTCGCCCTGCCCGCCGGCAATGCGCGCCGCGGCGCCGTCAATGAGGCTGCGCAGGCGCGCCTCGGTTGTCGCATGATACTGCGTCGATGAAATGAGGCGCATGACCTCGGCAATCTCATCGAGCGCGTGGGCCAGCTCGGCGGTCACGCCAGCCAGCCGTTCGCTCTCGCTCCCGGCCCTGACCCTGGCGACTTCCGCCAGCGTCTCGGCGCGTACCTGCGCAATCAGACCGGCAATCTCCTCGCCGGTGAAACTCACCCGCGCGGGAGCAGCCGCAACGTTCTCCGGCTGCGGGCCGAAGTCGGCGCGAAACTCGAACGCGGAGACAGATTTGACGGCGCGCGTGGTCATTCGACCAGCTCGTCATCGCGCGAGGCCTTACCGGTACGGATCTCGCCCCGGCCAATCAGCTGGCGGGCGAGTTCCACGAGTTCGGCGCGGGCCGCTTCCACCTCGCTGCGGCGGACCGGACCAAGCGCGGCGATCTCCTCGCGCAGCAGGTCGCCGGCGCGGCTGGTGACATTGGCGAAGAAGGCTGCCGCTGTCGTCTCCTTCGCGCCTTTCAGTGCGCAGACGAGTGCGGCGCGGTCAGCGGCGGCCAGCAGCGTCTGAATGCCGGCGGCATCCAGCGCGGCAAGGTCATCAAACGTGAACATCAATGCGCGGACTTTTTCGCCCGAACCCGGCTCGGCATTCTCCAGCGCCGCGAGGAACAGCGTTCCCGCGCGCGGATCAAGCCGGTCGAATATGCGGGCAATGCGCTCGATGCCGGCGGTCTGCCCCCCCCGCGACAGCGCCGCGACGCGGCCCTTGAGGTATTGTTCAAGACCCGCCATGGCGGAGGGATGCACCTCACCGAGATGCAGCAGCCGCTGCATCGCCTCGATCGAGAGCGAAGGGGGCAGCACACGAAGGAGTTTCGCCGCAACCTCGCCTGTCAGCCGCGAGAGGATCAACGCGACGACCTGCGCGCGCTCATGGCGCAGCAGCGAGGCGAGCACGGGGGTGTCGAGCGCCGAGAGCTGCGACCAGACACCGGCGTCGCTGGCCGCCTTCCGGGCCTGCGTGAAGCGGCCAAGCGCGTCTGCGTCCGCGGGCGGATCATCATCGAGCCGGTCCATGGCGGCGCTCAGGGCTTCGGATTCCTCCGGTCCCAGCTGCGCCCAGATCGGCGCGGCATCCGGCCCGAGGGCGCGCATCAGACGCGCCGAGCGGGCAAGGCCGGGCGCGAGCGCGCGGGAAGGCTTCGCCAGCGCGCTCATGCCGGATCCTCCTTGCCATTCATCCAGCCCCGCACGACCGCGGCTGCCCGCGCCGGATCGCGCCGGGCCATATCGAGGGCCGCATCCGCAGATGGGGGAGCGGCCGCCAGAGGCCGCAGCCCGCGCGGCGCCTCGCGCGGGCGCTCATCGCGTTGCTGCGCGGCAATGATCTGCGGGGCCGGCACCGAGGCAGGCGCGGATGGTCCGGCCAGCATGGCGAGGGCGCCGGCGATCAGGACGAGTGCCGCGAGACCAGCAAGTTCAGCCCAGGCGGCGCCGTCCGGGCGCCCGGGAAGGCCTTCAGCAAAAGCGACGGTTTCAATGATGAGTTTGTCGCCGCGCTCGGGAAGGATGCCGGCGGCGATGGGCGCGATGCGCTGAAGCTCCGGGATCCGCGCCGAGGCACGCGCGTCCACGAGGAGCAGAACGGTGCGTCCGCCTTCGGAGTTGTAGATGACGCTGAGGCGCGAAAGGCCGGGGCCGGCGACCGGGGAAAGAACGTCCGCCAGGGCGGCTTCGGCGGGGCTGGCGGAGACGGGCGCGCCTGGCCCGGTCAGCAAGGCAGCGCCTCGCCAGCACAGGAGGCCGAGCGCCAGCGCGCAGGCGAGTATGGCCAGCGGCCGGATCAGCCCTCTGGTCTCGGTTGCCGTGCTGCCTCCAAACGCCATCGAGCCCTCCGGGACCGGCCACAGGGCCGGCAGATTCCCGGAAAGCTAGAAGGCCCGCCTTAAGGCAGGTTTAACAAGGCGAACGCGGTGTTAACGCCGGTACTGCTGGAGACGGGTCGTCCGCAGGCCTTTCGAGCCATGGCGGGCGTAAAGGCGCTCCCAGGCGTCATATTCCTCGTCGGTGAGGCTGTAGCGTTCGCAAGCGCTTTCGCGGGTCAGGAGGCCGCCCTGGACGGCGGCAACCACTTCCGCCTTGCGGCGGGTGACCCAGCGGGAAATGCCGGGCGAGGGCAAATCGGCGAGAGTGAGGGTCTGGCCATCCGGGCCCTTGACGCTCATCGGGCGGGCATTCTGCATGTTCATGTTCAAAACTACTTCACGGTCCTGTGCGTTTCACCCCGCTTCTGCAGGGGCATGAGAAGGACCCTATACCAGGCGGTTTAAGCCCTGCCTTGACTTGGAAGATGAGTTTGGCCGCGCCCGTTAGGAGGATGTTTGGAAACCTGTTCCGCGCCGGGACAATCCGGCCGGTCGGGCCCGAAACGCGCCCGGACGCAGATGTATTTTCCAGATTCCGGAAAGGTTCAGGCCGATCAACCGCTCATCCCCGCCTTCGCGGAAATGAGCAGATCGCCTAGGCCAGCGTCTTCAGCAGCTCCAGGCTGTTGTTATCCCGGATCTGCGCGCAGTGGCGGCGCAGCATCGTCAGGAACATGTCATCGCCCCGCTCGGTCTGTTTCACCAGCATGGCGGCGGCGAAGGCGACCGATACGCCGTAGAAGGCGAACCAGCGATAATGCAAGTAGAGATCATCGAAGCTGTAGCTGGTGATCCCTTCGCCCTTCAGGCAGTCGTGATAGTGGCGCAGCAAGGCCATCTCGTGCTTCGGGCGGTCTTCCCGGGTCAGGCCTGCGCCGATGAAGTAGGATACGTCATTGGCAGGCGCGCCCTTGCCGGCAGTCTGCCAGTCGACAACCGCCAGCGGTTTCCTGGCGCCGGGCTTGCCGAACAGCATGTTGTCGAGCCGGTAGTCCGAATGGGTAAGCGCGAACGGCCCCTGGTAGGCCTCGCCCCATTTCGGCAGGCTGGCGGCGTAGGCGTCGCCGACCTCAATCAGGTCGGCGTTGAGTTTCCCGGCATAGCGATCCTTGAACCCGCCCCAGAGGCCGGCAACCATTTCGGCGCTGAGGCCCGGCGGCGGCGCCTTGGCGGAGCCCTGCAGCCAGTCATGCTTATCCAGCATGGGGTCCTGCCAGTGCGAGGCGTGCATCACGGCGGCAGCTTCCATGGCGAGGCGCGCGTCTTCGACGCCGCAGCCTTTCAGCTGGTCGCCCTGCTCGGAGGGCGACATGTCCTCCATGATCAGGGCGAAGCGGTTGGTCTCCGGGTCATAGTCCGTGTACAGGGCGTCTGGCGTTATGCGGCCGGCGACCTTCGGAAAGGTGCGATAGAACATCACTTCGCGCTTGTAGTGGTTCAGCAGCTTCGCCGTCATGATACTGGCTTCACTGGCCGAGGGGAACTTGCCCACCAGCGTCTTCGGTGCGTCCGGGCCGGCATGCGCATAGTCGAACACGAAGCGCACGTTCTCGCCGATCTGGCCGGTGCCGATGGACCTGGCGGTGAAGCTGCGCACCTCGGCGTCAATGCCGATCTCGGCAAACAGCGTGTTGAACCAGTCCGCTTTCAGTTCGAGCGGATGGGTATCGAGTCCGGGACGGGTCATGAGGTGGCTTCTTCGGTTTCTGGTTTTGTGGCGAAGCGTCCGCCGGCAAGGCGGCGCAGCTGGCCGAGGCGTTCCTCAGCGCGGCGAAGGCCCTTGTCGAGCGCGGCCATGGTGAGGGCAAAGTCGCCACTGGTTTCTTTGCGCCAGGCGCGTTCGGCCTGCGCAATGACGATCCCGATGGCGATGCGTTTGAGGCTGGCGGGCGCGCCGGCATCATTGTCGAGGCCAGCGGACGCGAGCGCCCAGGCGGCGCTGGCATGGCGATGATTTGGCAGGCGCACGAGATGGAACAGAGAAGATTCGCGAAACTTCGTAATCTCGCTGATGCCTGCGCGATAAGCTTCCATGGCCTCGAAGCGCAGCATGATGACGTCAAACAGGCGCTCGCGCGCGGAAGCTTCATCCGGCACCCCTTCGGCCGACATCGCCTTGTCGAAATACGCGTCCATCGCTTCGACGAGATCTTCGCGCGCGGCGACCCCGTGAAAGTCCGACAGGGTCAGCTTCGCCTTGGCCGCGATGTCCGCCAGCGGAATATCTGACCAGGCCCGCGTCGCCGACAGGTCCAGGGCCGCCTTGAGCCCCTTCTCGATGATCTTTTCAGCAGCCGCCAAGGCGGGCCTCCCGGGGTTTCAGTCTGCCTCTTTTGACAGCTGCCGGTCGCGGGCGGCGGCAGCGCGCAGAGCGTCTCTCAGCAACCGGGGCATCCCACCCGTGTCCATGAGGATGTCAAGGGCCGCCTGGGTAGTGCCGCCGGGGGAGGTGACGGCGCGGCGAAGGCTTTCAGGATCGTCGGCGCTGGCCGCCATCAAAGCGGCGGCGCCTTCGATGGTGCGGCGGGCGAGGCGCTGGGCAAGCGCCCTGGGCAGGCCTTCGGACTCGCCCGCCTGCGCCATCGTTTCGGCAAGAAGGAACAGATAGGCCGGGCCACTGCCGGAGAGCGCGGTGACGGCAGACATCAGCGCCTCGTCCACGGGACCATGCACATCGCCGAGCGGGGCGAGCAGCGCGGTGGCGGCATCGAGATCGGCCGCGGCGAGACCGGGCGCGGCCGAGAACACGGTGACGCCCTGCCCGATTGATCCCGGCGTGTTCGGCATCGCGCGGATGACACGGGATGTTTCGAGCCGGCGTGAGAGCTGCGTAATGCGAACACCGGCCATGATCGAGACGGCGAGCGTTTTTGGGCTGACGAAGCCGCGCGCGGTTTCGGCAATACCCGCGAACTGCTGCGGCTTGACCGCGAGAACAAGGATGCTGGCGGGTGCGGGCGGAGGGTTGAGGATGATCCTGCCGCCTGCGGCCCAGGCTGAGATCTCTTCAGACGGGCGCGGCTCGATGACGGCGATCCTGCGTTTCGACTTACCCTTCAGCCAGCCGCGAACCAGCGCCGCGCCCATGCGGCCGGCCCCGATCAGAACTAGGGTCGGCGGGGCAGCAGCCATCTGTGTCTCAGGCTTCGCCGTGGGTTTCGAACATCACGGCGTCAATGGCTTCGCGGGGCGACTTGCCAGCCCATACAAGAAAATTGAAGGCGGGCATGAAACGGTCAGCGGCGCTGACGGCCGCCGCGAGGACTGCGCGGATTTCGCCCTGGCTGACCTCGTCGCGGCCCTCCATCGGGAAAGTGTAGCGGTAGATGATCACGCCGTCGTCTGACCAGAAATCGAAATGGCCGACCCAGAGGCGTTCGTTGGCGAGCATCACCAGTTCAGCAATCGCGCTGCGCTTGGCGGCCATCGCTTTCACGTCGAGGGTGAGCGAGAAATGGATCGCGGAAGGTTCCGGGCGGTAGGCGAACAGGGCGCCCATGTCGCCCCAGCGGGTTTCGGCGACGACCTGGATGGTGCCTTCCTCGTCGCGCTCAAACGGCCAGTTTGCAGCTTCCAGGACCACTTCCACGATATCGAGCGGGTCGATGTCGAAGTCCTGGCTGCGTTCGAGTTCAAGGCTCATTGGGGCGCCTCCGCATCGGTTTGGTGGATTGGTGCCG
>CALGEF010000146.1 GCA_937881755.1 uncultured Acidobacteriota bacterium | reverse complement strand
TCTTTTGAGCCGCCGAAGTCCGCTTCGAACCAGTTGTAGATTTCCGACGCCGTGAGGCCCTTCGAAGTGACAGTCACCCCGCGCGGATGGTTCACATAGGCGCGCGCTGCAGCGTCCAGATTCTTCTTCAGGTTTGAGGCCTCCCAGGCCTTGGCCGGCAGGTTGGGGCAGCTGTAGGACGCGCAGTTGATCGCGTAGTGAACCTCCGGCGTACCCCAGGTCTTGCGCAGGATCTTATGCTCGATCGCGTCCAGCGACACCTCGCTGCCGCCCGCGCGCACCTTCACCTCTTTCCAGGGGCCCGTCAGGTACCCGTCCCTGATCGACTTCACCGGATAGCGCTCCACGATGTGGCGCACGGTGACGGCATTATAGAGGTTTGCCCAGGTGGCGAAGTTCGCGTCGGTCTTCGCCGACAGGTCGGTTTCCGCAAATCGCGCGATGTAGGCATCGAGCGCAGCGCGGTCCTTCTGCGAGGCCGCCAGCCCGGCATAGTCCACACGCGTGATCCCGTCGGAGCTGGCTTTGACATATGTCTTGAGAAGGAGGGTCCAGTCGGCATGTTCGGCAGGCACTTGGGTCTCCGCGAGGGGTTTGGGCGTGGTATCCGCCAGTCCGGCGGCCGGGAAAAGGCACGCCGCAAGGGCAACAAGGCTCAGGGCGAAGGCGCGCATGTAAAGACTCCAAAGCCGGGAGAATGCACCTCCCATAGACCCCGCGGCTGCCTCCGGCATCTCACGAGGCGGTGATCCACACGGCCGGGGCGGTAATTTTTTGCGCCGGTTTCGTCTTGACCATACCGCCGCCCGCCTGTATTGCCCCCCTTTTCCAAGTTCCAAAGCCCCAGAGCAGTTCCATGAAACGCACCTTCCAGCCGAGCAACCTCCGCCGCAAGCGCACGCATGGTTTCCGTGAGCGGATGGGCACCAAGAGCGGTCGCAAGGTGCTGGCACGCCGCCGCGCCAAGGGCCGCAAGACCCTAACAGCCTGATCTTTCCCAAGCGGGCCTTACGGGCCTGCCGACCGGGAGGCCGATCATGTCCGGCCCCGAAAACCCAGAAATTCCGGAAATGCGCCGCCTCAAGAAGCGGCGCGAATTCACGTTTGCGCGCGACGGGATCACCGAGCGACGCAAATCCGTGGTCGTCCAGGCCCGGGCGCGGGCCGGCGAGGCGCCCGGCCCCGAGATCGGCGAAGGCTTCACCGCGACAAAAAAGATCGGCGGCGCCGTCCGGCGCAACCGGGCCAGGCGCCGCCTGCGAGAGGCCTCCCGGCGGCTGCTGGCGCGCTATGGCCGCCCGGGCTGGGACTATGTGTTCATCGCCCGCGAGGCGACGCTCGAAGTTGGCTGGTCCCGATTGCTTGACGATATGGAAAGCGCGCTGATAAGCCTCGCGCGCATTTGATGCCCTCTGCGCCTGCAACCGGCGCAAGCCCCACAGACAACCGGAACCAACCCCATGGAAAAAGAAGAACAGCGCAATTTCCTGCTCGCCATGGCGGCGATGATTGCGTTCGTCTTTCTCTATCAGATATTCGTCATGGAGCCGGCCCAGAAGCGCTACCAGGCCCAGCAGGCGATTGAGGCGGCGCAGCAGCAGACCGCTTCAATCGACACTGCCGCCGAAGTCGCAGCGGGCCCGAAACCGCTTCCGGAAGCACTCGCCGCCGCGCCGCGCGTCAAGCTTGACGCCGCCGCCATCAACGGCTCGATCCGCCTCGCCGGCGCCCGCCTCGACGACCTGCAGCTGAAGCAGCACTTCGTCACCGTTGAGAAGGCCGAAGAGATCCGCCTCCTGCGTCCCGAAGAATCCGAGTTCGGATATTTCTCGACCTATTACTGGGCCGACGGCAACACGCTGGTCGCCGGGCGCAACTCGCCCTGGACGCAGGTCGGGCAAGGTACCCTCAGTTCCACCACGCCCGTCACCCTCCGGCTTGAAGCACCCGGCGTGACCATCGACCGTGTCGTAACTGTCGACGAGAACTACCTTTTCACCTTCAGCGATACCGTCACCAACACGTCGGACGCGACCAAGAGCCTGCGTCCGATCGGTTCGATCGAGCGGCAGGGCGACTACAAGAGTTTCCTCAATGCGACGGAGCCCGGTGTGGCGGCAGAGGCCGACAACGGCCTCGCCCACATGGGACTGATGGGCGTGATGGACGGCACGCTGCGTCTCAAGAAATATAAACCCCTGTTCGCCTCCAAGAAGATCGACGGAGAATCGGCAGACGGCAACTTCGCCACCACGACCGGCGGCTGGTGGGGCCTCAGCGACAAATACTGGATGAGCGCGCTTGTCCCGGCGCAGGACACGGCCTTCACCGCCTCGGTCAACCGCGCCAGTCTCGCGCGCGGCGGGCCACTGGAAGTGCGCACCGAAGGCAACGCTGTCGAGATTGCCCCCGGCGCGAGCATTACGGCCGAGAACCGCATCCTCGCCGGTGCCAAGAAATTCGAGATCCTGCGCGACTACGAACAAAACCAGGGCATTCCGCGACTGGTCGATGCGATCGACTGGGGCTGGGCCTACTTCCTGACCAAGCCGTTCTTCTATGTGCTGCACTGGTTGCATGGCCATGTTGGCGCGTTCGGCTGGGCTATCCTCGCCTTCACCGTGCTGGTGAAGCTGCCGCTCGTGCCGCTGTACAATGCCAGCTTCAAGTCGATGGCCAAGCTCAAGAAGCTTCAGGAGCCGATGAAGGACATCAACGAACGCTTCGCTGCCGATCCGCAGCGTAAGCAGCAGGAGATGATGAAGCTTTACAAGGAAACCGGCGCCAATCCGATCGGCGGCTGCCTGCCCATCCTTGCGACGATCCCGATCTTCTACGCGCTCTACAAGACGCTCTACGTGACCCTCGACATGCGCCACGAACCCTTCTGGTACATGAAAGACCTCTCGGCGCCGGACCCGACCGCCTTCGGCAACCTGTTTGGCCTCCTCTCCTTCTGGGACGCGGCCGATATAAAGGCCATTCCGGTTATCGGTATCATCATCGGAATCGGCATCCTGCCGATCCTCTACGGCGCCACAATGGCCGTCCTGCAATCGCTGTCGCCGCCGCCGCCGGACAAGATGCAGGCTCGCATTATCATGGCGCTGCCGCTGGTCTTCATGTTCGTGTTCGGAGGATTTGCCGCCGGTCTCGTGCTCTACTGGGTCTGGTCGAACGTGCTGACATTCATCCAGCAATACTGGATCATGCGCGCAAACGGCGCCGAGACGGAAGTCGGCAAGTTCGTCGCCAGGTATCTCGGTCAGCGCAAGGCGCCGGCCAAGTAATTGGACACGCCCTCGTTCTCCGATGACCAGATCGAAGCCGGCCGCCTGCTCTTTTCAGGCAGCGCCGAATTCGTCATGGGCGTGGTGGATCTTGCAGGTCTTCCGCCTGCGGACCGTCTGGAAGTCTGCTTTGCGGGCCGCTCGAATGTCGGCAAGTCCAGCCTGATCAACGCCCTCACCGGCCGCGCCAAGCTCGCCCGCGCCTCAACCGAGCCGGGCCGTACCCGCGAACTCAACTATTTCGACATCAGTGAAGGCCGCCTCTTCCTCGTCGACCTGCCGGGCTTCGGCTACGCTCAGGTCTCGAAAACGCAGGTCGCAGCCTGGACGAAACTCATCCGCGCCTACCTGCGCGGCCGCCCAAGCCTGCGCCGGGTCTTCCTGCTGGTCGATTCCCGCCGCGGCCTGATGGATACCGACACCGAGATAATGGACCTGCTGGACGGCGCCGCCGTCAACTACCAGATCATCCTGACCAAGGTGGACAAGGTTCCCAAAGCCGAAGTCGAGAAGACCGCTACGGCGGTCTCGGCAAAGCTCAAGAAACGCGGCGCCGCCCACCCGGTCGTGCTGCAAACTTCATCAGAGAAGGGCTGGGGCATCGCCGAGCTCCGCGCCGCGATTGTGGCCTTTCTGCCGCCGGCCTAGAACGGGCGCGGGAGGAACCGCGCCATGATCCGGATAAGACCCGATGACCTGACCGGTCCCGAAATCGCCGAACTGATAGCCATTCATGGCGGCGCGATGCTCGCCGCCTCGCCGCGCGAAAGCTGTCATTTTCTCCCCATCGAAGGCTTGCGCCAGCCTTCGGTCAGCGTCTGGAGCCTGTGGGAGGAGGGCGCCCTGCTCGGCTGCGGCGCCCTGAAGGACCTGGGCAATGGCACCGGCGAGATCAAGTCCATGCACACCCGCGAAGTCCTGCGGGGCAGGGGCCTCGGCCGCCGGATGCTTGAACACATCCTCGCTGAAGCCCGCCGCCGGAGCTATACGGCCCTTTACCTGGAAACAGGCTCGATGGATGGCTTCATCCCCGCCCGGCGTCTGTATGAGGCCTACGGCTTCAATTATTGCGGGCCTTTCGGCGATTACGCGGAGGACCCGCACAGCGTGTTCATGTCCCTTCCGCTCGGCTGATCGGGCATTGCGCGGGGCCCGCGAAACGCTCTAGACACCCGGTCCATGAACGACGCCCAGATCCAGGCCCTGCTGACCGCCCGCACGCTGTCCGAAGCGCTGCCTTACCTGCAGCGCTATGACAACCAGACCATCGTCATCAAGTATGGCGGCCATGCCATGGTCGACCCTGAACTCGCCAGGGCCTTTGCCCGCGATGTCGTCCTGCTGAAACTGCTCGGTATCCATCCCGTGGTGGTGCATGGCGGCGGCCCGCAGATCGGCGCGATGCTGGACAAGCTCGCCATCAAGTCCGAGTTCAAGGACGGCCTGCGCGTCACCGATGACGCAACCATGGAAGTCGTCGAAATGGTCCTCTCCGGACCGATCAACAAATCCATCGTGCGCGCCATCAACGCGGCCGGTGGCAAGGCGGTCGGCCTCTCCGGCGCCGACGGCAACCTGATCCGCGCCCGCAGGGCCACCAAGACCACCAAGGATCCGGACAGCAATATCGAGAGCATCGTGGACCTCGGTTATGTCGGCGAACCCGAATATGTCGACATCGCCGTGCTCAAGGCCCTGCGCGACGCAGATGATGACCTGATCCCCGTCGTGGCTCCCGTCGGCATCGGTGAGGACGGGGCCCGTTACAACATCAATGCCGACACCGCCGCCGGCGCGGTTGCCGCCGCCCTCGGCGCCAGCCGCCTCCTGCTCCTGACGGATGTCGCCGGGGTGCTCGACAAGCAGAAGAATCTTATGCGCGAAATCAAGGTCAAGGACATTCCTGGCCTGATTGCGGACGGCACAGCTGCAGGCGGCATGATTCCAAAACTTGAAACAGCAGCGCATTCCGTGATCCATGGCGTCGGGGCGGCTGTCATCCTCGATGGACGTGCCCCGCACGCCCTGCTCATGGAGCTTTTCACCGAACATGGCGCTGGAACGCTTGTTTCTTAGGATCGCCGCACTGGCGCTTGCCGCCGTCACGGCGCTGGCCCTGCCGGCGCGCGCGCAGGCCGGCGAGGGCTGGGAGCTGTGCAACCGCACCAGCTACATCATCGAGGCCGCTGTCGGGCGCACTCAGGGCACCGGCGTGTCGGTGGATGGCTGGACCAAGCTGCCGCCTGGCACCTGCAAGACCGCACTGCCCGGCCCGCTGGCCCCCGGCACCCACTATCTCTACGGCCGCGGCTCCACCGCCCACCAGGGCGGTGGTCGCGAATGGGGCGGGCGCCACGAACTTTGCGTGGACCCGACCGGCGGCTTTTCGCTGGAAAGCCCGCCCGATTGTGCCGCTATGGGCCTCGAGCCTCAGGGCTTCCGCCCGATCAGCATCACCCGACCCGACAGGTGGACGAACAGTTTCACCGAGATCGAGAACTGGACACTCGACAATGCCCGAAATGCCGGGCTGCAGCGCCTGCTCGATGAAGCGGGCATCGTTTCCGGCAACATTGACGGCTTCATCGGCGGGCGCACCCGTACCGCCATCAAAGACTTCCTGAAGGTCAGAGGCCTTCCCGCCGACACGTCCGATGCGGACCTGATCGACTATCTCGAGCAGGCCGCCGAGGAGCGCAGCCGCGCCGTCGGCTTCACGCTCTGCAACCGCACCAAAAACCGCATCTGGAGCGCGATTGCCCGCCGCGCCACCGAAGGCTGGGAAAGCCGCGGCTGGTGGCGCATCGAGGCCGGCGGCTGCGCCCGTGTCGTTGACCGCCCGCTGCGCGGCTCAGAACACTTCGTCTATGCCGAAATGGAA
>CALGEF010000145.1 GCA_937881755.1 uncultured Acidobacteriota bacterium | reverse complement strand
GCAAGCCGGGCGAGACCGAATAGGTCAGTTCTTCTGCAGGTTTTCCGGCGCAGCCCGCTTGAAGGGCTCCAGCGCGCGGCACATCTCATCCAGGGCCACCAGCCTTGGGAATGCCGACAGGTCCGTCTCGAAGCGCCGCGCATTCGCCACCTGCGGAACCAGAACGATTTCCGCAAGGCCCGGCCTGTCCCCGAAGAGGAACGGCCCCGCCGCCAGCTCCGACGCCATGCACTCCAGCGCATCAAAGCCGCGCAGGATCCAGTCCTGGTACCAGTGCCTGATCTGCGCCTCATCGGCGCCGAAATCTTTGCGCAGTATCGCCAACGGGCTGAGATTGTTCAGCGGGTGAATGTCGCACGCGATAACATCGGCGAACGCGCGCGCCTGCAGTCTCTGCCAGGGATCCTTCGGCAACAGAGCCGGCCCCGGCATCGTCTCGTCAATCCATTCAATGATCGCCAGCGACTGGCCGGCAACCTGTCCGCCCACTTCAATCGCCGGAACGCGCATCTGCGGGTTCACCGCCCGGTACTGATCCGTAAGCTGTTCATCTGCGCCCGGCAGGATGTTGACCGGCACGGTCTCGAAGGCCGCACCCTTCAGGTTCAGCGCGATCCGCACCCGGTAGGCCGCAGAGGAGCGCCAGTAGTCGTAAAGCCGGATCACAGGAGCGCCTCCAGCTCGAGGATTTCCAGCAGCGCCTCGCGCGCGATCCGGCACTCATCCGCGAATTTCAGGTCCGCAAGGTCGGCCGGCGCGAGCCGGTCGCGGTAGGTCGACCGGACGCAGGCCTGCAGGTCGTCGATCAGGTCTTCATCCAGGATGACGCCCTGATGGCAGGACGCGAGTTCATCCCGGGTCATCACGACCCTCAGGCGAAGACAGGCCGGGCCGCCGCCATTGCGCATGGACTGGCGTACATCGACAAACTGCACCCGTCCGATCGGTCCGTTCGCGCGCACCAGCCGTTCGCAATACGCCCGCGTCGAGGGCGTGTCCTGCGTCTCGCCCGGTGCAATCAGCACAAGCCGGTCTTCGTCCGGGAACTGAAGGAGCTGCGAATTGAACAGGTAGGACGAAATCGCATCCGCAAGCGGCACTTCCGCCTCCGCCACCATGACCGGTTTCAGATCGAACCGTCCCTCGGCCGCACGCCGGAGCGCGGCGAGCGTTCCAGCTGTGTCTTCGAAGGCGTGCTCGTGGAAGAACAGCGTATCCAGCGCGCCGACGCAGACGACATCATTGTGGAAAGCGCCCGCTTCGATGGCGCGGCGCGACTGACGCGCGAAAACCGCGCGTGCACCCTCCAGTTCGTGCGCGCGCGCGATGGATTCGCACGCAAGGCGCGTCTGGCGCGCCGGAAACCCGGCGGCAGGATCGCCGGCCTCACGGCCATAGACGAACAGCTCCACCCCCGGCGCGCCATGTTCCGCGCTCAGACGAACATGATTGGCCGCGCCCTCATCGGCAAAATCGGCATGCGCCGGCAGGGCGCCGTGGACAGCGAACCGGTCTTCCCCCGGAAAGATCGAGACCAGCGTCGCCGTAGTGTCCGGATGCTCAAGGCTGCGATGCAGCATGGTCGACAGGTTTGCCGGCGTAAAATGGAGCCGTCCATCGCCCGTGTCCGCCGACGGCGACACCGTCGCGGCGTTCGCGGTCCACATGCTGCTGGCGGAATAGGCCGCCTTCAGAAGGCGCGGAGAGGTGCGCGCGGCGGCTTCGATGATCTGCGCGTCGGTTCCGGAAAACCCGGCGGCCGCGAGCAGGTCAAAACTCGGCCGCGCCAGCGGCGGCAGTACACCCTGCAAGAGCCCCGCGCGCACCAGCGTGCGCATCTTCTCAAGGCCCTGCACGGCTGCCTCACGCGGGTTCGACACATCGCCCGCATTGCGCGCGCTGGCGAGGTTTCCGTCCGACAGGCCGCCATAATTGTGGCTGGGCCCGATCAGGCCATCAAAATTCACTTCAACGGCATTACTCATGCGCACGCCTCAACGATCCAGGTCGCCGCTTTGAGTCGGGTGCGCCCTTCGGCGTCCGCGAGCCCCTGCACGCGCGCCACCAGCGCATCCCTTATCTTTAGCGGATCAAGCCCCTGCTCCGAGATCGTGCGCGATAGCGGGCCGATTTCGAGCATGAACCCGGCCGTCTCGGGCGCAGCCGTGCCCGGCAACTCGATCAGCCCGTCCCACGGCGATATCCGGATGCTCCTCCAGCCTGCCTCCGTCAGTACACGGTCTATATGCTCGCGCTGGCCGAAAGCGAACGGACCCGGCGCGCCGGGCTCGGGCGGCTTCGGTGCCTCGCGCAGGAACGGCATGGCCGCAATGATGGGCGCCAGCGCCCATTCATTCTCGGCAAGCGGACGCCAGCAGGCGAAGGCCAGACGCCCGCCCGGCGCAGCGCCTTTGCGGATATTGGCAAAGGCCCGGACGGGATCGGCAAAGAACATGACACCAAAGCGCGAGACGATCAGGTCTGCAGCCGTTTCCGGAGTCCAGTCCGCCGCGTCTGCCACGACAAACCGTGTGCCGGGCGCACTGACAGCAGCCCGCCGGCGCGCCACCTCGATCAGGGGTTGCGAGACATCCACGCCGGTCGCAATGGCCCCTCTTCCAGCGACCTCCAGCGACAGGGCGCCGCCGCCGCAGCCGATGTCGGTCACAACTTCTCCGGCCCTGGGCTTTCCGGCGCCGATCACGGCATCGAGAAACGGCCGGAGCATCTTATCCAGCCTGTCGGCGTCGCGCACCCATTTCTGGCCTGCCGGGCCGTTCCAGTAGTCGATCTGTGCCGAGTTATCCATCATGTGCCTTTCAGGCCGGAAATCCGGGCGCCGTCATCCGCTCCGCCCTGGGGGCGAGCTGGCTGGCTTGCGGCCAGGCGCAATAGTCCGCCGCATAATATGCTCCCGGGCGAAAATTGCCCGACAGGCCAGGCCCGCCAAACGGCATGGAGCCACTCGCACCCGCCGTCAGGCGATTGCGGTTCAGAACGCCCGCCCGCATCTCCCGGCAGGCGCGCTCCCACAACGCATCCTCATCGCAGACAAGTCCGCCAGACAGGCCGTATCTGGTCGCATTTGCGCGCGCGATCGCTTCATCAAACGTCTTTACCCGGACGACCTGTATCAGCGGGCCGAACAATTCCTCGTCCGGAAGCCCCGATGCGCCGGTGATGTCGACGATTCCCGGCGATACGAACCCGCCGCCCCGCTCCATGCCGGTGAGCGCCAGCACGGGCGCCGCGCCATGTGCGACCAGCATGTCCTGGAACGCGATCGCCTTCTCGCGCGCCTTCTCCGAGACCAGCGGTCCCATGAAAATCCCGGGCTCGTTCCAGGCCCCGACCCTGAGCTTCCTCGCCCGCTCGACGATCGCCTCGATCACGCTGTCGCCGAAGCGTCCTTCCGGCAGGATGACCCGCCGCGCGCAGGAGCAGCGCTGCCCTGTCGTCAGGAAAGCCGATTGCGCCGCGATATCTGCGGCCGCCTCGACATCTGCCGGATCCCAGATGATCAGCGGATTGTTGCCCCCCATCTCAAGCGCGAGGATGACATCCGGCCGTCCGGCAAAGTGGCGGTGGAAGAACACGCCGGTCGCCGCAGAGCCGGTAAACAGCAGCCCGTCGATATCCTGATCTATCAGCGCGGCGCCGGTCTCGCGCCCGCCCTGAACAATGTTGAGACAGCCCGGCGGCAGGCCGGCTGCTGCAAAACATTCCGCCATAAACGCTGCCACGCCCGGCGCCAGTTCGGACGGCTTGAACACGCAGGTATTGCCCGCCAGCAGCGCCGGTACGATATGGCCGTTCGGCAGGTGGCCGGGAAAATTGAACGGTCCGAATACGGCCATCACGCCGTGCGGGCGATGCGTCAGCCGGGACGAGCCGAAGGCGGCCGCTTCGGTCTTCTCCCCCGCCCGCTCCTGCCGGGCGGCGATGGAGACACCAATCTTGGCCTTCATCGTGGCCGCCTCGCCGCGCGAGTCCCACAGCGCCTTGCCCATATCGCGGCTGATCACTTCGGCGATGGTTTCCGCGCGCTTGCCGATTTCGTCCGCATATCGCTCGAGAATACGGGTGCGCTCAGCCTGCGGCCGGTGCGACCAGTCCCGGAATGCGCGCCGCGCGGACGCTGCGGCTTCGGCGACTTCTGCGCCGTCCGCTGCCGCGCCCTGCCACGTCACCTCGCCCGTTGCCGGGCACGTCTTGGAAAACCTGGCGCCGCGCCCGCTGCGCCAGTGTCCGTCAATGTAGACGCCGTCCAACATCAATTGCTCCGTACCCAGACCCTCGCCGGCGCGCCAGGCTTCAGTTTCAGCGCGTCCAGAACATCCGCCGGCGCCACCAGCCCCGCTTCGCCACGCTTCACGAACCTGCCCAACGTGACCCGGAAATCCGGCAGCCGGTTGCTCGACAACAGCCCTTGCCGCGCGTCCGCTTCCCCGGCCGTCTCGCCCGCCTCTACCGTCACGACCCGGCTTTCCTGGATCGTGCGGATATGCCGGCGCTGCGCCGCCACCAGCGGGCCGCCATCAAAGATATCCACCGTCCGGTCGAACTCGAAGCCTTCCCACTGCAGCAGCTTGTAGGCGCCCACGCCGTCCGAGTGGCACCGGCCAATCACTTCGCGCGCTTCCGGCGGCAAGAGGTCCACGTAGATCGGATATCGCGGCATCAGGTCGACGATGAACTGGTTGTCCGTCGTCGCCGACAGCTTGTCCGCGTCCGCAAAATCCATCCGGAAAAAATGCCGCCCGAGGCATTCCCAGAAGGGCGACGTCCCCTGGTCATCGACGACGCCGCGCAGCTCTGCCAGCACCTTGTCGCTGAACCGTTCCGGCGCGGCCGCCATCAGCAGGTAGCGCGACTGCGCGGCCAGCCTTCCCGCCCCGCCGCCGCGGTGGTCCGGCTTCAGGAACAGTGTGCCAACCTCCGTGAAGCCGACATACTCGTTCGTCAGCACCAGCGCGTCCATGTCGAACCGCAGGTTGCCGGCAGCATGGCTCGCCTGCGCCAGCGTGATGATGCGGTAGTTGAAAAATGGCTGGTCGATCCCCGTCCCCGCCTTCACCGCCGAACACCCGACAACCTGGCCGGTCTCCACGTGCTCCATCATCATCAGGTATTTGCCGAACTGCAGGTTGCGCTGGCGTCCATTGAAAGCGCGCTCGGATTTCTCCAGCCGCTCCCGCAGGATCGGCTCATCCACCGGCAGGCTGGTAAAGCCGGCGCCGGACAATTGGGCCAGCTGGGTCAGCGCGTCCAGATCATCCAGCCGCGAGGGACGCATCACATAGGTCGTCGCCATGGTCAGCGCCCCATCAGGTCCCTGATGCGCCGCCCGTCAAGGCGCCCATCCGCGAGCCGGTTCAGGATCAGCGCGGAGAGCAGGGCGCGCTCCGGAAAGCTCTCTGTAATGACGAATTCATCGTTCGAATGAAT
>CALGEF010000144.1 GCA_937881755.1 uncultured Acidobacteriota bacterium | reverse complement strand
CTCAAGCCGCGCGGGCACCGGATCATCGGCGTGACCTGCCCGGGTGACCGGCGCGACGAGGATGTGGCGGCGATTGCGGCTAAGGTCGCCGGCCATTTCGACGCCTATATCTGCCACCGCGACGACAATTTGCGCGGCCGCGGGCCCGACGAAATGCCGAAACTGATGCGGGCCGCCCTGATTGCCGAGGGTGTCGCGCCCGACGCGATCACCATCATCGAGGAGGAGGAGGAGGCCCTCGACGCAGCGCTTTCGCGCGCGCAACCCGACGATTTGGTGTTGTTCTTCTGCGACGGGATCACGCGCTGCTGGAAGCGGATCGTTCACTTCACCCCGAAGTTCACCGCGACCGGGCCGGAACCCGTCGCACAGCGTCTGGCAGCATCGAGCTTCGGCGTTCCCGATGGCTTCGTTCTCACTTCGGATGATCGCGGTGTGCTGATCGTTCCGGCGAAATCTTAGGGAGACGTGACAGAGTCTCATTCGCTCAACGTGGCGAGTGTCATCCCGAAACTGGCCGTCATCGGCGGCCGGCTGGAGGATGACAATGTCGCCATCTATGACGAGATGCGCCGTCTGGCGGGCGGCAGGATCGTCGTCTTCGCGACGGCGTCGTCGGTGCCTGACGAGGTCGGCGCCGAAACCGTTGAGGTGTTTCGCGCCCATGGCTTCGACGCCGTCCTGGCCGGGGTGCACGGCGCCGGGGCGGGCCAGGCCGCGCAGGACACGGCGATCGCCGATCTCGTCGCGGACTACGGCAGCGTCTATTTCACCGGCGGCGACCAGGCCCTGATCACCGGGGCGCTGGCACCCGGCGGCACGGAAAGCCGGGTGCTGAAAGCGATCCGCCAAATGCAACGCAACGGTGCGCTTGTCGCCGGGTCGAGTGCTGGCGCCGCCATCATGTCCGACGTGATGATTTCCGGCGGCACATCGCTGGAGGCCGCGACCTATGGTGTGGTCGATGACCCGGACCAGCCCGGAATGTTGCTGGAGCCCGGGCTCGGCTTCTTTGCCTGGGGCATGGTCGACCAGCATTTCATCAAACGTGGCCGACTCGGCCGGTTGATCGTCGGGATGCAGGCGTCCGGGGCGAAGCGCGGCTTCGGCATAGACGAAAACACCGCCCTGTTCGTCGAGGGTAAGCGTGCACAGGTGATCGGCGAATATGGCGTCTTCGTACTCGATCTTGAAGAGGCGAACGTCGATCGCAGTCTCGGGCTGATCGAAAGTATTGGTTTCAGCTATGCCGACAACGGTGACGCCCTCGACCTGGAATCGGGCGAGGTTCGGCCCGGTCCGGGCAAGCGGCCGGTGACCCGGCGCGACATTACCTACAAGGCTCCCGCCCGCTCGCTCCGCAACGTCTTCGGCGCCTACACGCTCTACGATCTCGTAGCGCGGTTGGTGCTGGGGGACCCCGAGGTCTATCTAGCGGATCGCGCCCGCGCAATCGAGCCCAAGGCGGGTTGCGCCACCAGCGTCGAAATCTCCCGTGCACGCGGCCGGGCGGCTTCTTACATTCTTTTGGGCGGGCGTGAATTCCGCATGACGGCGGTGGATTTTCGAGCCAGCATGCAGACGCGCTTGCTCACTGCGGCGCAACTGGCGGAGAACCGGCGGGCGTCGCTGTCCCGCGACTACGGTGTGCCGCCGGGAAAGCAGGCGCGCCTGATGATGCTGGGCTCGGCCCCGCTGGACTGCGGCAGCCCGCTACTGGCGGAATTGGCGTCGCAGTGCGAGGGGCCGGTGGGTGTGCTTGCCGCCGCTTCCGCCGAGCCCCGCGCGACCGCGCGAAATTACATTCGCGCCCTGCGCGGCAAGGGCGTCGAGGCCATCGATCTGCGCGTCACCATCGGCAATGTTGATCGCCGGATGCGTGAGGAAGCGCTGGTCGAGCAGATCGCCGCCCTGCGCACCATCATCCTGACCGGCGGTAACCAGATCAGGCTGGTGGAATCCTTGCTCTACCGGGGCGATGTCACGCCACTGCTGATGGCCATTGCGCGGGCGCGGTCGGCCGGCGCGATGATCGTCGGGGTCAGCGGCGCGGCCTCGGCGCTGTCCGGTTTCATGATCGGCGGCGGCACGTCCTACGAAGCGCTGCGTTTCGGCATTGCCTCGGACATGGGACGCCACGGTTTGGTGATCCAGGAAGGGTTGGGATTTTTCGGCACCGCGATCATCGATCAGAAACTTTCGTCCTCGCGTCGTCTCGGCCGCCTCGCTGTCGCCTGCGCCGAGGAAGGCGCTCGCTACGGGCTCGGTCTTTTGGAAGACAGCGGCGTCATCGCCAACCACGACAACAGCCAACTCACCGCGATCGGCACGCGCGGCGCCGTCCTCGTCGAGATCGATCCGCTGAAGACCGAGCTGGCGGGGGACGATTTCATCGCGCCCGACACCAGGCTGTGTTTTGCTGGCCCGGGGGATGTCATCGACATGGCGGCCGGGACCGTCACCCGGCTGGCGCCGGCTACCGATTCCGCCGCCGCGTTGGACACGTTGGTAGCTGAACTCATAAAGGACTGCGTTGGCAGTGCCGGCCCGGTGACCGCGCCTGGTGTCACCCAAGAAGCGCATATTGCCTTGCGCTATCGCTCCAATGGGGATGGCACCGGCTATCTCGATATTGAAAGCATCCGTGATCGGCACGGATGAAACCAAAAGAATGGAACAGCCATGTATTTCGACGGGAACACACTGACCACACTGCTTTCCTATGCGGAGAAGGCGGCTGCAAACGCTCCTGCCATTGCCGCCGATGGCCGCGCTCAGACCTCGCCGCTCGCCGTCATCGAGGCCGCCGTGGAGCTGCCGGAACTGGGCGAGGCCGGCGTGACGGCTTTTCTCGATGCGCAGGGGATCGAACTGCGCGACATGCCCCCCGGTCATCGTTTGATCGCAGGGGCACTGGCGACGAACGGCAAGCTGAAAGAGCGCCTGCACGCCGCCTGTGCGGCCTACTACGAGACGGACGTGGCCGTGCTTCCGCTCGCCGTGCCGGATGCTCCGCAGACGGACACTCCGCAGGCGGACACTCCGCAGGCCGAGTAAGACAGGCTGAGTGAAACCGTGCTGCGCCAGAACTACGATCTGCCGGGCTCGCCCTATCGCCTGACCGTGCTGCGCTTCGGTGCGGCGGGGACGGGCCGGAAAGCCTATGTGCAGGCCGGACTGCATGCCGACGAATTCCCCGGCATGCTGGTCTTGCGCCTTCTGGCCGGGCATCTGGCCGAAGCGGAAGCTCGTAACGCGGTCCATAGTGAAATCCTGCTGGTGCCGCAGTCAAACCCG
>CALGEF010000143.1 GCA_937881755.1 uncultured Acidobacteriota bacterium | reverse complement strand
TCGGCCGCCGCAGCCTCGTCATAAATCCGGCAGAGCTTGCAACCTCTCTGGATGCGCAGACGCAGCTTCTGCTGGATCTGGCGCAAGAGGAGGGGGCCAGGGTTGAGCATCTCAAGCCGCACGGCGCGCTCTACAATGACGCCGCCAGGGATGCGGGCCTCGCGCAACTGATTGCGGGCGTCGCGGCGCGCGCAGGGATAGGTGAACTGATAGGTCCGCCGCATTCGCAGCTCGAGCAGGCTGCGCGATCCGCCGGCATCCGCTTTCTGGCGGAAGGGTTTGCGGACAGATCCTACGAAGCGGACGGCGCGCTCACGCCGCGCAGCATGCCCGGCGCCGTGCTTGAGGACACAGCCGCAGTGCTGGCGCAGGCGCTGGCATTTGCCCGGGAAGGCCGGGTGGCCGTGCGCACGGGCGGACATATTACGCTTCGCGCCGGGACACTCTGCCTGCACAGCGACACACCGGGCGCCCCCGGACATGCCCGCGGGATCCGGGCCGGTCTTGAGCAGGCAGGCATCAAGGTGCGCGCATGAGCGAAGGTGCCTACCGCATTATCCCCTGCGGCGACGATGCGCTGCGCATCCTGTGCGGCGCTGGCGACATCCGCTATCAGATTGCACACCGACTCGGTTCCTGCGACGCCTGGCCGGAAATCATTCCCGGAAAATCCGATCTGACCGTCGCTTTCGATCCGCACATGGAGACCATGGCCGCCGCGACAGACCGCGTTCGCGAGGCGCTGCTGGCCGGTGTCGGGGGTTCAACGCATGTCCCGCGCCGCATCGAACTCGAAGCACGCTTTGGTGGCGGGGAGGGGCCGGATCTTGCGGCAATGGCCGAACGTCTGGGGGAAAGCGAAACGCGCCTCATTGAAGCGATTGAAGCCTCCCGGCTGCAAGTGGACATGCTCGGCTTCACCCCGGGCTTTGCTTACCTCGCCGGGCTCGGCCCCGCTCTGATATCTGAGCGCCTGCGCCATCCTCGCGCGCGTGTGGCTGCAGGGTCCATCGGCCTGATCACCGGGCAGATCGGACTTTACGCGCTCGACGGACCAGGCGGCTGGCCGATTATCGGCCGGGTGACGACGTCCTTGTTCAACCGCCTGGATGCGGACCCGTTCCTGCTGCGTCCCGGCGACGAGGTGGTTATCCTGCGGAGCGCGGCGGTGTGAGCCTGCGCGTTCTGGATCCGGGTATTCAGTGTACGGTTCAGGCGGCGGCGCGAGATGGCCTCAGGCATGCCGGTGTGCCGGCCTGCGGTCCGGCGGATCCCGTGTCGATGGCGCTCGCTAACCGGCTCGTCGGTAAGCCTGTCGCCGCGCCCTGCCTCGAAATTACCTTTGGGCCCGCATGTTTCCGGTTTGAGAGCCGGACGCAGATCGCATTGACAGGCGCCCGGGCAACGGCGCGGGTTGGCGGCGTCGAACGACCTTTTCATACGACCATCAGCCTGAAGGCTGGCGATATGCTGGAACTCGGCCCGGCCAGCGCCGGTGCCCGGATCTATCTCGCCGTTTCCGGCGACCTGCCCGCCGACCCGTTTCTGGGGTCTGCCTCGACCTACCTGCCAGCAGGGTTCGGCGGGCACGAGGGCCGCGCGCTGCGAAAGGGAGATCACCTCAGGATCGCCGGCATTGATGGCCTGCCAGAGCTGGAAACGCCGCATGCGCTGCGGCTGCCGGTTTCGGCCAGCTATGCCTTGCGCGCTGTCGAAGGGCCGGACTGGCCCCCTGGCACACACAGGCTCACAAACGCCGTGTACCGCGTAACCCCGCGCCTCAGCCGGATGGGCGCCGAGATCGACGGCGACTTTCCGTCTTTTCCGGACGCGGGGCTGAAGCCGAGCGCCGCCGTATTCCCCGGCACCTTGCAGGTCACCCCTCAGGGGCGCGGCTTCCTGCTGCTGCCCGACGGGCAGACGACCGGAGGCTACCGGCATCTCCTGCAAGTCATCCGGGCGGACCGCCATCTTATGGGCCAGCTCAGGCCCGGAGACAGCCTTCGCTTTCTGATGTGCACGCAGGACCAGGCTGAAGCAGCCCTGCGCGCCAAGCAGGTGCTGCTGGAAACCTGGATGCCCGATTTCCGCCTCTGACCCGCGAACGCGTCAGAAGGTGATGCGCAGACCCGCGCGGACATTGCGGCCGGGGAGAGGCGCCGTATCGCGCAGCACGGAGGTCGCCAGGCGGGCTTCCTCATCGCCGGCGTTGCGCACCTCAAGGAACGCCTGTGTTCCCTCACTGCCGAAGCCCATCTTTGAAAGGTTCAGCGCGGAGCGCAGGTTTACAAGCGTATAATCGCTGGTGCCGAGCTGCCCGTCGCTGACATGCTTCTGGTTGTCTGCCCACTCGATATCTGCGCCCGCCTCGACAAGGCCCCAGCTGGCCTTTGCGCCGGCCGTCAATCGCAGCGGCGGCACGAAGGGAACGTTGCCATTGCCGTCGAACTCGGCGCGCACGTAGTCGATCCCGGCGCGGAAGGTCCAGTCAGCGCCGACGGGCCCCTGATCAAGATAATATTCGCCGTAGATCTCGCCTCCATGGAAGGTTGCGTCGTCCTGGGCGAAGACGAAGACCGGGAGGCCGTCTTCTTCGGACACGAGCTCGCCGTCTTCCAGGATCACGCCAGGCGTGAGGAAGATGAAGTCGCTGAAGCCGGTCCGGAACAGGTTGATGCCCAGGCTTGCATTGTCGCCGCGCCAGCGCAGCGTGCCTTCGAGGTTGAGGCCGCTTTCCTTGTCGAGATTGACGTCGCCAACCTCGAATTGCCGGGTCGCAAGGTGAGGACCGAAGGCGAAGAGTTCAGCTTCGTTCGGCGCGCGCTCTGTATAGGAGAGCTGGGCGCCGGCGAACCAGCCATCTGCCAGATGCTGGTGCAGGCCGGCAGAGGCGCTGAACAGGTCGAAATCGACTTTGCCGCCGATCACGTTGTCGTGTTCGACAGCATCGATGCGTGCGCCGCCTTCAACACCGAAGCCGGACTCCCATTCCCGGGTCTCATAAAGGAACAGGGCCCAGGACGTGGTATCTGTCGGGGAAATGAACGCTTCTGCGCCGCTCGCATCAAGGGATTTGTCGGCGAACTGGAACCCTGCGGCGCCTTCAAATCCGGCGATGGCATGATCAAGCTCCAGCCGCCCTTCGAGGCCGTCGGTTTCGTAGATTGAGCCTGCTTCGCCGGGCGCCTCGAACTCGATATGCTTGTAGTCGGAATAGGACAGCGTTCCCGTCAGGGCTTTCAGGACCGGGCCATCCAGATTGATGCCGGCCCGGAAATCAAAGCGTGTCTGCTCCAGGTCGATGAAGGGCGATTCTTCGCCATGACCGTGTTCGTCCTCATCATGGTCCTCGTCATCATGGTCTTCATGCCCGTGTTCGCTGTGTGCATGGGCGCCGGGCAGGCCATATTCAGACGTCTGACGGCGAATGGCGAAGCCTGCAAAGCCACGTTCTCCCACCCATGACACGCCGCCGCCGAGTGTCTGTGTATCCAGGAAGGAATTGCCGAGCGTGCCGCGCTCCTCGTCATCATGATCCTCGTCATGATCTTCATCTTCGTCATGGTCGTGCTCGCCTTCCTGCTCCTCGCGGTGGCGGAGCTGGCGGGACTCGGCAAATCCGGGGATGTCGTAATCGCCGAAATCGCGCTGCGAGGCGGACAGGGAGAAGACCAGCGGGCCTGCGGCGAAGGCCGCGCGGGCACCGAGTTCGGTGCCTTCATTAACGCTGTTATAGGCGCCGTAAGCTTCGCCGGTCACCGGCTGGTCCGGCAGGCTTTCGGCGATCAGGCCGTCGATGACATTCACCACGCCGCCGATCGCCTGACCGCCATAGGCGAGGGCCGCCGGCCCGCGCAGGATCTCGATCTTGTCGGCATCGATGCCGTCTGCTGTTACCTGGTGGTCCGGGCTGGCAGCCGACACGTCGATCACCCCGATGCCGTTGGTGAGCACCTGCACGCGCTCGGCGCCAAGGCCGCGCAGCACGGGCCGGCTCGCGCCCTGTCCGAAGAATGTGGAGGACACACCCGGCTTTCCCGACAGCGTGTCGCCCAGCGTGCCCGACAGCTGGCTGATGATCTCGGCGCGGCCCAGGGCTGTGGCATTGCCGATCAGTTCGTCGCTCGTCCGGTCAGGGCCCGGCGCGGTAGTGATCAGCACGGGCTCCAGGCGGCGGGACGGCTCTGCCTCCTGAGCATGGGCGCCGCTCAACAAGGCCTGGGTGGATACGGCAGTGGCTATCAATACGCGCTTCATGGGAGGATCCTTCGTAATGTAATAATGTTTCACTACAGACGCGAAAGCCCTGCCGCAAGGGGGGTGACCAGATTTCAGGTCAGCTCAGGCCGAGCTGCCATCGACACGCAGCAGCGATCCCGTGGTGAAGCTTGAACCGGGGCTCGCGAGATACAGCGCCGCCGTGATGATCTCGTGTGGCAGGCCGGGCCGGCGCATGGCGTTGTCGGCGCTCTGGCGCATCTCCTCGGGCCAGGCCCTGGAGATATCGGTCAGGAACGGTCCGGGACAGATCGTATTCACCCGAACCTTCGGGGCATATTCGTGCGCCAGCGACAGGCTCATCGCATTCAGCGCCGCCTTGGCTGACCCGTAAGGCACCACCATCGGCAAGGGCACCAGGCTGCCGGACGAGGAAATGTTGATGATGCTTCCGCCCACGCCCTCCGCCATCCGCCTCGCCACCTGGCTCGCCAGCCGGAACGGGCCCTTGAAGTTCAGGTTCAGCACGCTGTCGAACAGGCTCTCGGTTACGTCATGGCTCGCCATGCGCGGCCCGGAGCCGGCATTATTGACGAGGATGTCCACCTTGCCGAACTTTGCATAGGACGCCTCGATAAGCGCGTCGATATCTTCCCACCGTCCGCAATGGGCCGCATGGGCATAAGCCTTGCGGCCCATCGCGCGGACTTCCGCCGCCGCCGCCTCGCACGCATCCAGCTTCCGGCTGGCGACGATGATGTCGGCGCCGTGCTCGGCAAACGCCTTGACCATCTGGTAGCCGAGGCCGCGGCTGCCGCCGGTCACCAACGCCACTTTACCGGTGAGATCGAAATACGGACTGGTCATGTGCGGGCTCTCCCATTGTGCCGGCGCAGTGTTCGCACCCGCTTCCGCCAGATCAATCCATGCCCGCGCGGCAAGCCGCGCCCGGCCCCTAGTTCAGCGGAACGGGTGACGTGATCGTCGCCGTCTTCGCCGCCTCGGCCGCGCGCATCAGGCGCAGCATGTTGCCGCCCCAGATCCTGGCGAGATCATCTTGCGAATATCCGGCCTCCAGCAGCGCAGCGGTAATTTTCGGAAGGTCGGTGATGTCGCTCATCCCGTCCACACCGCCGCCGCCGTCCCAGTCCGCGCCGATCCCGACATGGTCCGGCCCGACGAGTTTCAGCATGTAGAGCAGATGCTCCATGAACTTCTCGAAGGTTGATCGTGGCGGCGGGAAGTTCCTGTCCATCTCATCGCGCGCCGCGCGGTAGGCCGCGATGGTCTCCGGCGTCATCTTTGACGGGTCGGTGCCATACTCGGCGTCGAGCGCGGCAATCGCGGCCAGGCGTTCCGGCGTGGCCGTCAGCGCTTCAAGATAAGCGCCATAAGCGTTTACCTGGATCACGCCGCCATCGTCGGCGATGGCTTTCAGCAGGTCATCGGGCAGGTTGCGCGGGTGGTCGTAAACGCCTTTCGGGCCCGAATGCGACAGGATGATCGGCGTCGTCGACAGTGCCAGCATGTCGCGCACGCTATCGTCCGACGCGTGCGACCCGTCGAGGATCAACCCAAGCCGGTTGGCTTCGCGCACCAGCTCCTCGCCGGCCGGGCTGAGCCCGCCGAACGCGGGCGTCACATCGGTGGCACTGTCCGCAAACTGATTGTTCCGGAAATGCACCGGCGCCACCATCCGCAGTCCGCCTGCATAGAATGTCTCGAGCAGCGTCGCATCCTTCCCGAGCGGATAGGAGTTTTCCATGCTCTGGAACACGATCTTCCTGCCGCTGGCAAAGATGCGCTCGGCGTCGGCGGCAGAGAAGGCAAGTTCCACATCATTGGCGTACTTCGCTGCAAACTCGCGAATGGATATCTGCCGGAGGATTGCTGCTGTACGCGCCGCATCCAGGGACGCATCATCGAGCGGACCCTGCGTCGTGAAGATCACCCAGAAGCCGCCGTCCAGCCCGCCCTCGATCATGCGCGGCAGGTCCACATGGGTGCCGTCCGCCTCGAAGCTTCCCCGCCTGGAAAAGTTGTATTCTGCCGTGTGGAAGTAGGCGGGCGTGTCGAGATGGCTGTCGAGGACCATCAGGCTCTGATGCAGGGTCTCGGCGGGCGACAGGTCAGCCGCCTCGGCGGCCGCGGCCTCGCCAGGCGCGGTCGTTGCCGCCGGCGCGCACCCGGCCAGCAACATCGCGGGAAGCGCTAAAAGGATACGTTTCATGCAAAGCCCCATCGTGTCTGAAAAACTGCGTTCGCTGAGACCATCATGGCGTTCAGGACCCTCTCGTCAACAGCCCACCGTCAGGCGGCGCCGAACACCCGCTCGAAGATCGTGTCAGCGTGCTTGAAATGATACTCCAGATCGAAAAGCGCATCGATTTCGGAAGGCTGCAGCTTTGCGGTGATCTCTGCGTCCGCCTTCAGCAGCACGTCGAGGTCGCCTTCCTTCTTCCAGGTCCGCATCGCGTTGCGCTGCACCAGCCGGTAGGCATCCTCACGGCTGAAGCCCTTCTCGACCAGCGCCAGCAGGATGCGCTGCGAATTGTGCAGCCCGCCCATGCTGTTGATCGTGCGCAGCATGTTCTCGGGGTAAACGACCAGGTTCTCCACCACGCCGCCAAGACGGTGCAGCGCAAAATCGAGGTGGATCGTCGCGTCCGGACCAATCCCGCGCTCGACAGACGAATGGGAGATATCCCGCTCATGCCAGAGCGCGACGTTTTCCAGCGCCGGCGTCACGGCAGAGCGCACAAGGCGCGCAAGGCCCGTGAGATTCTCCGTCAGCACCGGATTGCGCTTATGCGGCATGGCGGACGAGCCTTTCTGCCCGGCAGAGAAATACTCCTCGGCCTCCAGAACTTCCGTGCGCTGAAGATGCCGGATCTCCGTCGCCAGCCGTTCGACCGAAGACGCAATCACGCCCAGGACGGCAAAGTACATCGCATGCCGGTCCCGCGGGATAACCTGCGTCGACACCGGCTCGATCCGCAGGCCGAGCTTCGCCGCAACATGTTCTTCCACGCGCGGATCAATGTTGGCAAACGTGCCCACCGCGCCGGAAATCGCGCAGGTCGCCACTTCCTCGCGCGCGATCAGCAGGCGCTGGCGTGCCCGCTGGAACTCCGCATGGAAACCGGCCAGTTTTACGCCGAACGTCGTCGGCTCGGCATGGATGCCATGGCTGCGCCCGATGGTGGGCGTATGCCTGAACTCGTAAGCCCGCGTCTTCAGCGCCGCCAGCACCCGGTCGATCCCGCCGAGCATCAGGTCCGCCGCGCGCACAAGCTGTACATTGAGGCAGGTGTCGAGCACGTCGGAGGACGTCATGCCGAGGTGCAGGAACCGCGCCTCGTCGCCTACATGCTCCGCCACGTTGGTCAGGAACGCGATCACGTCATGCTTCACTTCGCGTTCGATCTCGTCGATCCGGTCGACTTCAAAGGCGGCCCGCCCGCGCACCGCGGCTGAGACGCCCTTCGGGATCGTCCCCATCTCTTCCATCGCTTCGGCGGCGAGTGTTTCGATCTCCAGCCAGATCCCGAAACGGCTCTCCGGCGTCCAGATCGCTGCCATTTCGGGGCGGGTGTAGCGAGGGATCATGGGGTCGTCTCCGTTGCGTCTGTCCTGCCCATAAGGGCTTCGGCGCCGTTAGGCCAGTCTTGAGCCAGGCCCGCGCGGCGTGCCCCGTGCGGCGCAGGGATTCTATTTGTTGCCAGCACGCGCTAAGCTCAGCCTCGATTCGCAATGGCCCCGCAAATGACGAAGCCTGCCAGGAAACCCGTGCCCGGCGCCCCGGAAGCTGCCGCCCTGTCGGTGGGCGGGCGCCGCTGGCGCCTGCTTCAGGCTGAGCCGCGCGCCGTTCAAAGCCTCCTGCCGGCCGTCGGC
>CALGEF010000142.1 GCA_937881755.1 uncultured Acidobacteriota bacterium | reverse complement strand
CAGTGGCCACAACAACTTAAACCAAACAGCCTCCTCGAAACCCGGGCCGATTCAGCTTGCAGCATCCTTATCCGCTACCTTGGGGTAAGTAACAACAGGTGTGATGATGCCATCGTCTGTATCGTCTAAGTCATCAACGCCCCTCTTTTGTCGTTGTATCAATAGGCTGATCCAAGACCTTGAAGCCTACCTCTCGCTCGTCAAGCAGTGCGCTGACGGTGTCGCTCTCGTGAACGATGATGTGTCTGGGCCCGGTCATGGCAAATAGACCACGTGCTCGGTGGTGTAGAACGCTTGAGCAGAGGCGCCGACCGAATAGGCGCCCACCCCTGACTGACCGATACCACCAAAGGGCATGTGGCTGTCGGGGACAGTGCCGTGATTGACATGCAGCATCCCGGTTTGCGCCTGCTCCATGAAATTGCGAACTGCCCGATAGTCGTTGGAGAAGAAGCTCGATGTCAGACCGTGGGGCACGTCGTTGACGAGTCTGATAGCTTGCTCCAGCGAGTCATAACCGAGAACGCTGAGCACCGGGCCAAAAATTTCTTCGCGTGCAACGCTGGATGACGGGGGTACATCATCAAGAATGGTCGGCGCGTAAAACCGCCCCTCGCGGGCATTGTCCGGTTGCATACGGCACCCGCCCGTGCGCAACAGCGCACCTGCCTGCAAACCTTCTGCGACCATCTGTTCGACTTTGTCCAACTGCGCCGCTGTGGTCAGCGGCCCCATCGTCATGCCTGGCAGCATACCGTCGCCAAGCACTGCGGCCTCGGCAATTTGCACCAATGCATTGACCAGAGGCGTGCGCAGGGATTCATGCACGATGACGCGACTGATGGCAGTGCAACGTTGCCCAGCACATTGCATCGCTGCGCCCATGATGGCAGATGCCACTGCATCAATGTCGTCGCAATCGTGGACCACGGCAGCATTCTTGCCGCCAAGTTCCAGCGACAACTCCGCAAGTGACTCGGCTGCAGCGACATATACCTGCCGTCCTGTTGCAATGGAGCCTGTGAATGTGACACCTTGCACGCGGGGTGATCCAACCAGCGAACGCGCCGTCTCGGCCGCGCCATTGACCACCTGCAACACGCCGGCTGGCAGCGTTTGCGCCGCGGCGTCTGCAATCAATGCTACGGCTCCGGGAGTGAACTCCGACGGTTTGATGACGATGCAATTTCCCCAGGCCAGCGCCGGAGCGATCTTTCGCATTGGGGTCAGGATCGGGAAGTTCCACGGGGTGACTGCCGCGATCACGCCACGAGGACGTCTGATCACTAGGTCGCGAAAGCCAGGTCGAGCGCCCATCGGGGCGGCCCCGGATGGCTGCAGGCATTGCGTGAAAGCAAAACGTGCCTCCTGCAAGGCCTTGCCTGCCTCAGCACGAGCTTCGGCCAAAGGTTTGCCCTGCTCCAGCGTGATGGCCTGCGCGATGTCTGGCAATGCCGCCTCGATGGCTGCGGCAAAGTTTGTCAAAGCCGTATACCTCTCGAACACTGGCACGCAACGCCAAGTTCGAAACGCCTCACTGGCCGCCTGTAGAATCTCGTCGACATCGGCCGGACTCGATGTTGTGCAGCGACTGACTACCCGATCCGGGTGCGCCGGGTTGAATACTTCCAACACGGAGCCATGGGCAGCCGTCCAACGGCCATTGAAGAAGCGGTCTCGGACAATATTGCTCATGTTCTTGCAGCTGCCGTTGGCAGGATAGTTGCGTCGAAGGAGTTTCCGACACGGGTCGGACCTTTCATGGCGCCCATCTCGACGTTGAATTCAGTCCCCTGGTCTGGCCACTTGGTGAGCGTGTTTTTGCGGTACATCTTTATCTACTCCCGGTAATTAAGAACTTTGAGACCTTGTATCTTTCGGTCAAATTATGGTGTCGAACTGCGCAACCATGAGGCCGGATTAATAGCGCGGCCCTCACCAAACAATGCTTCGCCTTGCCTGGCTCGTCGGGAATGCATCGGCGATCCCGTTGTGTCGACCAGCCCGGCAACCAGATTGTTTCGGCAACCGCCAGACGGTGCCCGTATGAAAACGCATTGAATGCGCCGGTATTCGAAGCGACAGCTGGCGCGCTTGCGCCTCGATGTCCGGTTGCCGCGGTAGTGTTCATTCAGTGCGCGACCAGAAACTCGGATAGCGTCTGTTGGTCGGGCGCAAGCCCCAGACCCGGCGCGGTACCCAGCGAAGCCCGGCCCTCGAGAATGCTGGCCAATGGCCCGCAGGTCAGCGTACGCAGGGCATTGTCATTAGCGTCGATCTCGAGCATTCCGTTGCCGCCCACCGCAGCTAGCAAGTGCGCGGAAGCGAGCAGGCCGATACCTGCTCCGAGAAAGTGGGGGCAAAACCGCGCGCGGTGTGAGAGGATATTTTTTGCCACGGGTAGGCAGCCCGTGAAACCGCCCCATTTCGCCAGGTCGGGTTGCACAACGCCGAGCGCTTTCGATTCCAGCGCGGCATCGAACGAGCTCGCCGCCGCCATGTTCTCCCCCGCGGCCAGGGCGAACGCGGATGTGCGGGCCAATTGCTGCCATTCGCTCCAGGGCCGATCGGCGCGCAGGGGTTCTTCAAGCCAGCCCAGATCGAAGTCCACAAAAGCCGCCGCCATCTCGGTCGCAGTTCCTAGGTCCCAGGCCTGGTTAGCGTCGACCATAAGCGCAAGGTCGCCGATGACACTGCGCAGCGCTTTTAAATTGGTGAGGTCACGCTCGCGCCCAAAGCCGACCTTCAGCTTGAATGCGCGGTAACCTTCGGATCGTTTACGCGCGGCAAGCCGTTCGGGCGCAGTTGGGTTCAATCCGCTTGCATAGACCGGGACGACCGGTGATGTTCCGCCCAGCAGTTGCCATAACGGCTGGTTCATGCGGCGCGCATGCAGGTCCCACATCGCAATGTCCAACCCGGCGATGCACTGGGCTATCGGCCCGGATTCAGCCGCCTGGATCGCGAGCACCTCGGTCCCTGCGGTGAGGTCGCGGAAGGCGTATTCGGGCGACACCCAGGTTTTGCCCACGAGCAGCGGAGCGAACACCGAATCGACCAGTCGGGCGCGGTGTTCTGCTCCCACGGTCGGGAAGTTGCACCAGACCTCGCCCCAGCCTTGCACGCCTTCGGTGTCGGTCACCCGGACGAACACCGCAGGCCGGTCACGCATGATGCCGAAGGATGTCTGCACCGGAGTATCTATGGGTGCACGGTAGACGAAAGTCTCGACGCTCTCAATGGTTAGGCTCATGGGTGCGCATCCTGGTCAGCGCTGGATGTCGTTTCGGCCCGTGCGGTCGACGCCGCGCACGAGATGGAGCTTTCGCCTGGAGAGATCGAGAACGCCCATCTCCCGGACCTGCTGGGCTGCCAGTTCCCGATCGAAATGCGAGGTCGCGGGCATGTACCGAAACACCATGCCGGCGCGACGTTTGCCCGAGTTGTTCGGGTTGGCGCCGTGAACGAGATATACGTCGTGGATCGAGAAACGTCCGGGCGCCAGTTCGATGTCGCGCGGCGGCGCGCCCTCGAGGTGTTCGGGCTTGAGCACCTGGTTGAGGATGATGGCATCACTGTTGTCGGTGTCGTGCGAATAACTGACACGGTCGCGATGTGAACCGGGAATTACGCGAAGGCAGCTGTTTTCGGTGTTGACATCGTCGATCGCTATCCATGCGGTCACCGTTTCCAGTGGGCGGATCGGCCAGTAGTGTCCGTCCTGGTGCCAGGGTGTCGCGCGTCCGCCCTTGCCGGCCTTGCAAAAGAGTGCAGAACCCCAGACTATGATGTCCTCGCCGATCAGCTGCGCGACCGCGTCGAGGATCTCGGGCCGGACCGCATAATCGAGCCAGCTCGGATCGCGCTCGATGATGTCCGGTACGTAGTCCGCATCGGTGATCCCCTGGTCGACAAGAAAGGAATCCAGCTTCGCGTGCATCGCCGCGACAGTGGCCGGATCAAAACCTTTTGCCGGAACGACGATGCCGTCCTGCTGATAACGTTCGATTTCCTCGGGATTCAGTGCTTGCATGGATGGTTTCCTGGATGCTGGGTTGGTTGCATGGATCGTTGTTGCCTCAAGGCCGCAAATCCATCTCGAAATGGATGTAGTCACCGCGGTACGTGACTTCGCCCAAGTACAGAACCGTGTCGTCTGCGGCGGTGAATACGCGGCGCACCAGAACGACGGGCGAATTGAAAGACAAAGCCAGGTGTCCGCTCACTTCGGCATCGGCCGTCGAGATGGTGACGCTCTGCTGGGCGCGTGCGATCTTGACCTTCTTCAGGTCGAGTAAGACCGGAATTACGGTCTCCTTGCGAAAACGCGCGGGAGCCATGCGAAAAACCCGGTCGTCGAGATAAATTGAGATGATGCAGTACGGTTCGCCTTTGGCGGAGTGAACCCGGCGCATGAAGTGGTACTGTGCGGCCGGTTTTCCGTCGGTTGGCAGCAGCGGAGGCACGGCCGACGCCTCCTCGATCAACATGAGTTCCGGTTTGTCGTTGCTGTACACGTCGGCCAGCTCGCGCAGTGAGGTTTGCATTTTCAGCCGCCGATCCTGCGCGAGTGTCGTGGTAACGAAGGTGCCCCGGCCCGCCTGAGGAGAAAGCAGCCCTTCTTGCGCGAGCAAGTTGACTGCCTGTCGGACCGTGACGCGCGCCACGTCGAACTCGTGCATTAGTTGCTCAATGGACGGAAGCTTCTGGCCCTTCGTCCACATGCCGCGCGCGATCCGCTGGCGTAGCAGATCCGCCAGTTGCGCATAAAATGGATGCGGGCTAGAGCGAGAGATAGATGCCAAAGTAATACTCGAATGTGTTGGGGGGCTAAATGCTATCAAACAACTTAATATGTC
>CALGEF010000141.1 GCA_937881755.1 uncultured Acidobacteriota bacterium | reverse complement strand
GCGGCCGAACGGCTTCCTCTCCTACCGCTCGCAGATCTGGACCGATACCGACCCCGACCGCTCGGGCATGCTGCCGTTCGCTTTCGAGCAGGGTTTCGGCTTCGAGCAATACGTGGACTACGCGCTGGATGTGCCGATGTATTTCGTGCGCCGGGGCGGGCAGTATCTCGACGCGAGCGGGCTGAGCTTCCGCGACTTCATGGACGGCAAGCTGGCTATCCTGCCAGGCGAGCGGCCCGCGATGGACGATTTTGCCGACCACCTCTCCACCATTTTTCCGGAAGTACGCCTGAAACGCTTCCTGGAAATGCGCGGCTCGGACGCCGGGCCGTGGGACCGGCTCTGCGCCTTCTCGGCCTTCTGGACCGGCATCCTTTACTCGCAGTCCGCGCTCGATGCGGCCTGGGATCTCGTGAAACACTGGACGGCGCCGGAACGGGAAGTGATGCGCCAGGGCGTTCGCACCCTCGGCCTGCGCACGCCGATCCCCGGCGGGCGACCCATGCAGGATCTTGCCAGAGAGGTGCTGGCGATCAGCCGCGCCGGCCTTCGCGACCGGGGCAGGCTGTCTGCTGCGGGCGACGACGAATCCGGCTTCCTCTCCGGTCTCGACGAGATCGCGGCGTCGGGCATCACGCCGGCCGAACGCCTCCTACAGCTCTATCACGGCCCGTGGAAAAAAGACCTGACGAAGGTGTTCGCCGAAGAGGCGTACTGAGCCCGTTTTCCGGTCCATGAACCGTCCACAACCCGCCGTGCGGGCGCGTAGTGTGTTTTTGCGCGTGAGGTGCATTCTGCCCAACGGCAGAAACCGCCTTGAGCCCTCCGCCGGGGCATGATCAAACTTCCGGCACAACTGGCGCCGGGGCGCTGTAGATCAGGGGTTAGGGCTTTGTCAGAGTCTGCATCTGCAAACGGCGCCGCCACGGGCGCGCAAGACACGTCATTTTTCGGCCATCCGAAAGGGCTCGCCATCCTCTTCTTCGCGGAGATGTGGGAGCGCTTTTCCTTTTACGGGATGCGCGGCCTCCTCATCATCTATCTCACCCAGCACTTCCTGTTCTCGGATGAGAAGTCGGCGTTGATCTACGGCGCATACGGCGCGCTGGTTTACGTGATGACGATCATCGGCGGTACGCTGGCGGACAAGTATCTTGGCCAGCGCAAGGCGGTCATCTACGGCGCGATCCTGCTTGTCCTCGGGCATTTCGGCATGGCGTTTGAAGGATCGGGCTCAAAGGAAATCGCGACCATCAACGGCGCCGAGTATCAGCTGACACTTGACGGGCGTGGAGGCGACGGCAAGCCGATCATCGTTCAAGGCGACAAGGTTTCGGCATTCAGTTTCGATTCGGCCACGAATGAACTTGTTATCGCAGATCCGGCGCTGATGGGCTTGCCGGAGCGTATCGACCGGGCGTCGTATGATACGAAAATTGTGACCGAAGAGCTGTTCAAGAACATTCTGTTCTTGTCCCTTGCACTGATCATCGCAGGAGTCGGCTTCCTCAAGGCGAATATCTCCACCATCGTGGGGGCGCTCTATCCGATCGGAGATCCGCGCCGGGATTCAGGTTTCACGCTCTTCTACATGGGCATCAACCTCGGCTCGTTCCTGTCATCGATCACCTGCGGCATTCTCGGGATCGTCTATGGCTGGGCCTGGGGCTTCGGCCTCGCAGGCGTCGGCATGCTGCTCGGCCTGATCGTATTCCTCTGGGGGCAAAAATTCCTAGATGGAAAGGCCGATCCGCCAGACGAGGCGGTGCTGAAGAAATCATTCCTGGGCCCGATCAATATCGAGATGGCCTGCTATCTTTCAGGCGTCGTGATGATCGCGCTGTCGATGTTCCTTGTGATGAACGAAGACCTGGTCGGCGGCATTCTGGGGCCAATCGGCATCCTGATGTTCGCGGTCCTCGTCGGGTATGCCTTCCTCAGGCTCAAGGGCCGCGAGCGAAACCGGATGTTCGCTGCGATCTACTTCGTGCTGGCGCAGATCCCGTTCTGGGCTCTTTTCGAGCAGGCTGGATCTTCACTCAATCTGTTCACGGATCGTCTTGTCGACCGCAACCTGTTTGGCTGGTCGGTTCCGGCGCCCGTTTTCCAGTCGCTGAACGCGGGCTTCATCTTCTTGTTTGCCCCGCTGATTGCATGGCTCTGGATCTGGCTTGCCAAACGCAACTGGGAGCCATCGACTCCCGTCAAGTTTGCCCTCGGCGTTCTGGGGGCCGGCCTCGGGTTCCTTGCGCTCGTCGCGGGCATCAAGACGGTCGGACCTGCAGCCATGACACCGGTCCTGTTCATTTTCCTCATCTACTGGATTCACACAATGTCCGAGCTGCTGGTCTCGCCCGTGGGATTGTCAGCGGTCACCAAGCTGGCGCCGCCTCAGGTCGTAGGCATGACGATGGGGGCCTGGTTCCTTTACTCCGGCCTGTCGAACTTCCTGGCTGGTATCATCGCGAAGCGTACAGGGTCTGAAACGATCAGTGGCCAGCTGACAGATGTTGCAGCAGCCAAGGCGACGTATGTCGATGTCTACAGTTCCGTGGGTTTGCTCGGCATCGGTATCGCCATCGTGATGTTGCTGGTTTCCCCGTTCATCAAGCAGTGGATGAAGACCGACGACGGGAAACTGGTGTAGGCCGCGCCGGCGACCTCAAAAGAAAAGGGCGGCTCCGCAAAGCGCCGCCCTTTTTTTGAGGTCGCCCTTTTCGTTTTCTCAGTGACGGGTGCGGCGCTTCAGCCCGCGCCGCCGACCGTCAGCGAGCCGACTTTCAGCGTCGGCTGGCCGACACCGACCGGCACGGATTGTCCGGCCTTGCCGCGCTGAACCAGTTTGCGGAACGCAACACGCAGCTGCCGAATGATGGCTTCATGACCATCACGGCGGCGCAGACGCAGAGTTTCAACTCCGGTTTCATCCTGCTGTTCGCGCCGGTCTTCGCCGCGCTCTGGGCCTGGCTCGGCGCGCGCAAGGCGGACCCCAACACGGCGCTGAAGTTTGCGCTGGCGCTGGTGCAGGTCGGCCTCGGCTTCTGGGTTCTGGTCTGG
>CALGEF010000140.1 GCA_937881755.1 uncultured Acidobacteriota bacterium | reverse complement strand
TTCATCACCATCGGCCAGTATCTGCAGCCGACCCGCAAGCACGCCGCCATTGACCGCTTCGTGACGCCGGACGAATTCCGGTCCTACGAAGAAATCGCGCGTTCGAAAGGCTTCCTGATGGTCTCCGCCAGCCCGCTGACGCGCTCCAGCCACCATGCCGGTGAGGACTTCGCCAGGCTGCGCGCCGCCCGCGAAGCGCAGCTTGCCGCGCGCAAGTAAGGCATGGCGCGTTTTTCGAAATCCATCCGTGTGCCCTATGGGGCAGCCGAGTGTTTCCAGCTCGTATCCGACATCGCGAAGTATCCGGACTTCATCCGCTGGATCACGGCCATGCGCGTGTCTGGCCAGCGCGACGTCCAGCCCGGCGTCACCGAGTGCCAGGGCGAAGCGATAGTCGGTTTCAAGGGCTTCAGCGAACGCTTCACAACTCAGGTTGTGGCCGACGAGCCTGCCAGGCGCGTGACGGCTTGCCTGGTGCGCGGACCATTCCGCAAGCTCTTCGCCGAATGGCGCATCTTCGAAACCGTCGGCGGCGCCACTGACATCACCCTCGAGATCGACTACGAGTTCCGCAACCCGGTGATCGGTTTCCTTGCCGCCGCCAACCACGACCTGGCGACCGGCCGCATCCTCAACGCGTTTCTGGCAGAAGCGCAGCGGCGTTTCGCAGCCCGCGCCGCGCCGTAGCAGATTGCTGCTGGGCACTGGACCCGCAATGGCGGCCATCTAAGTCGCGCGCATGACACGTTTCATCTTCACGCCCACCCGGGAGGCCGGTCTCGCCCGGCTCTCTGCCTTCGCCCCGTCCATGGGGAGGCGCTATGGCGAAACCCGCAATTATGACCATGGGCCAGAGGATCGCAGCAATCTTTCCCTTCTGTCACCCTATCTGCGCCATCGCCTGATCGAGGAGCGGGAACCCGCCGCCGCGGCCCTTGCGTTTCATTCCGCATCGGCGGCAGACAAGTTCCTGAAGGAAGTCTGTTGGCGGACATACTGGAAAGGCTGGCTCGCCCATCGCCCGGCTGTCTGGCACCAGTATGAACTGCGCCGTGACGAATGGATCACCGGCATGGCGCACGAGAGCCTCCTGCGCCGCCGTTACGAAGCAGCCATCACCGGCGCCACCGGCATAGACGGCTTTGACCACTGGGCCCGGGAGCTTGTCGCGGAAGGCTACCTCGCCAATCACGCGCGCATGTGGTTTGCCTCGATCTGGATATTCACCTTGCGCCTGCCCTGGGAGCTGGGCGCCGACTTTTTCCTCCGCCATCTGATGGACGCGGATGCGGCCTCAAACACGCTGTCGTGGCGCTGGGTGGCGGGTCTGCATACGCCCGGAAAGACCTATCTCGCGCGGGCGGACAATATCGCGAACTATACAGGTGGCCGTTACCGGCCGACTGGCCTGTCATCACGCGCAGACCCGGTGGACGGGTTTGCCAATCCGGCGCCAAAGCCTGCGAACATCGCTGGTCCGGCGCCGGCAGGGCGTGTTGCCCTGCTTCTGACGGACGAGGACCTGCGACCGGAAACGCTGATCGGTCACCGCACACAGGTTGCGGCCATCGCAGGGATACATTTTGCGGCGCACCGCTCGCCGCTTCCCATTGGCGACGCCGCGCTCGCGTTTACGCGCGGCGCGCTTGCAGATGGTCTTTCGAGAGCTGCGCATCATTTCGGAGCGCCGGCCACAGACTGCTGCAGGGCTACGTATCCACTGGCCGCGTGCCGCGAATGGGCGGCGTCTCTCGATGTGGACCTGGTCGTCACAGCAGAGCCCGCAACCGGATGGACAGCGTCCGCGCTCGGCGAATATCGCGCAGCTCTGGAAGAAACGGGTAAGCGCCTGGTGTTTGCCGGGCGGGGTTGGGACGCAGCCTTCTGGCCGCATGCGTCGAAGGGCTTCTTCGCGCTCGGCGCCAGGATCCCGGAAACTCTGGAGGCTCTGGGTATCGGCCAGCAGGCCCGGCTTCTTTGAGCCGCCAGGCGCTCAGCGCATCTGCGCCTGAATGAGGTTCAGCGCCGACTCCACGGCCGCCATGCGGATCGCATCACGGCTGATCTCCCCCAGTTGCAGATGTTCATGGATGATCGCCCGGTTCTCCCGCGCGCAGGCAATGTGCACGGTGCCCACCGGTTTCATCCTGGTGCCGCCGCCGGGGCCGGCCACGCCGGTGATGCCCACCGAGATGTTGGCGCGGCTGTTGGTGAGCGCGCCTTCGGCCATCATCCGGGCGACCGGTTCGGACACGGCGCCATAATCTGCCAGCGCGTCGCCGGGCACGCCCAGCATCTCTTCCTTCGCCCGGTTGGAATAGGTCACGAAGCCGCGCTCGAACACGCTGGAGGAGCCGGGAATTTCGGTGAACAGCGCGGCGAGCAGGCCGCCGGTGCAGCTTTCAGCGGTCGCGATCTTCAGGCGCGCCTGTTCGGCATCGTCGAGGATAAGCATGGCGAGATTACGCAGGCGTTCTGGAAACATGGAGTGTACCTAAAGGGCAACTAGCGGCCCGTGAAGACCGGATCGCGCTTCTCGATGAAGGCGGCGGCGCTTTCCTTCGCGTCCTCGGTCTGCATCAGCTTGCGGATTTCGGTGATCGCCCATTTGCCGGTATCGCGCCAATCGGGATCCAGCGTGCGGCGCAACCCGGCTTTCAGCGCCTTCACGGCCTGCGGCGGATTGGCGGCAATCTTCCCGGCTATGGCCAGCGCAGTCGGCAACAGGTCCGCCTGCGGCACAACGCGGCTGACAAGGCCGATCTCTTTGGCTTCTGCGGCGTCAATGATGTCGCCGGTAAACAGCAGCTCGCTCGCCTTCTCGCGGCCCACCAGCTGCGCCAGGCGTCCAAGCCCCGGCGCGTCGCAGCAGAGCCCGCGGCTGACGAAAATCTCGCCCCACTTTGCCGTATCCGCCATAACGCGAATGTCCGCCATGATCGATAGCTCTGCGCCCCAGCCGAGCGCAAAGCCATTAATCGCGGCGATGACCGGAATGTTCGTATACAGAAGAGCGTCTGCCGCCGGTGTGAGCCCGCCGGTATCCTTCGCCTTCGCCGCCCGCTCCGGCGTTACCGGCGCGCCCTTGGAGAGGATCTTCTTCACATCATCGCCCGAACAGAATGCCCGCGTGCCCGAACCCGTGATGACGATCACCCGCGCCTGCGAAGAGCGCACGGCATTTTCCAGCGCATCATAGAGGTCATAGTCCAGCGAGTTCATCGCCTCGGGCCGATTGAGCGTCAGGACCGTGACGTGACCACGATGCTCGGTGAGCAGGATATCAGGCATGGCGTTTCTCCCGGGTATCTTTTGCCTGAGAGTGTCACGAAGCAGGCAGGCTGAAAACGCTGCCGCCGGGTCAGCGCAGCGGCGTGAGTACCGCGATCGCCTCGGCCGCAATCCCCTCGCGCCGGCCGGTGAAGCCGAGGCCTTCGGTGGTGGTCGCCTTTACGCTGACGGCGTCCAGAGGCAGGCCCAGGAGTTCAGCGGTCCGGGCACGCATGGCCTCGCGGTGGGGTTTCACCCTCGGCGCTTCGCAGATCACCGTGATGTCACAGCTGTCGATCCTGTACCCCTTCGATTCCGCGAGAAGCTGAGAATGCTTGAGAAAGATTCCGCTATCGGCGTCCTTCCAGCGAGGGTCTGACGGCGGGAAATGATCCAATGTCACCCAGGGCGGCGGCTCCGAGGATGGCATCGGTCAAAGCATGCCAGCCCGCATCCGCATCCGAATGCCCCTTAAGCCGGGCCGTGTGAGGAATTCTGACACCGCAAAGCGTGACATGATCGCCCGCCTCAAACGCGTGAACATCAAACCCTTTGCCAACGCGCGGCGCACCTGAAGGCGCAAGCAGACGGCTCATCATGTCGAAATCCTCTGGGTAGGTGATCTTGGAAAGGCGCAGGGAGCCCGCAACCAGCGTGACCCGCGCGCCAGCCGCCTCGACCGCAGCGAGGTCGTCCACAAGGTCCGGCCCTGCCTGCGCCAGCGCGCTGCGAATGGCGCCGAGGCGGAAGGCCTGCGGGGTCTGCACCCGGTAGAGCCCTGTCCGGTCTACGGTTTTGAGCCGGCCTTC
>CALGEF010000139.1 GCA_937881755.1 uncultured Acidobacteriota bacterium | reverse complement strand
GCACATGTCACGACTGGAAATGCAGGTGATGTTTGAGGAGATAATACCGCGCCTGCAAAACCCGCGCTTCTCGGCACCGGTCGAGTATGTGCGGGATTACTTCGTCAACAGTATCAAGGCGATGCCGCTGCAGTTTGACCCTGAGACCGCAGCCTAAAGCTGAGACTGCCTGTGCGTTTGCATCTTCAGTTCAGCCGAGGCACTGCCGCCAGCAGTGCCTGGGTGTAGGGGTGCTGCGGCGCGGTCAGGATTTGCTCCGCAGTACCCTGCTCAACCAGTTTTCCAGACTGCATCACCCCAACCTTGTGCGCCAGTGTGGGCACGATGGACAGGTCGTGGGTAATAAACAGGTAGGACACTCCGAATTCCCGCTGCAACTCTGCCAGCAGTTCCAACACTTCGGCACGAATCGAAACGTCCAGGGCGCTGGTGGGCTCATCGCAGATAATCAGCTGCGGGTTGACCGCCAGCGCCCGCGCGATAGCTATCCGCTGCAGCTGACCACCGGAAAACTCGTGGGGATAGCGGCGGGCGTGCTCGCCACCCAGCTGCACACGCTCCAGCAGTTCCTGGATGCGGGTGCTGCGCGCCTCCTCGGAGAGCGCGAGACCAAGGCTGATCATGCCCTCGGCGATAATGTCGCCCACCGTCATGCGCGGATTCATCGACGAGAACGGGTTCTGGAATATCACCTGGATCTGCTTGCGGTAGGGCAACATGGCGCTGCGGCCAATGCCCTGGATGGCTTCGCCGCGGAACAGAACTTGGCCGCCGGCTATGTCTTCCAGATTCAGAATCGCCCTGCCCAGGGTGGATTTACCGCTGCCGGACTCTCCCACCAGAGCGAAGGTTTCGCCGCGGCCGATGGCCAGGGAGACACCGTCCACTGCCCGGGTGTAGTCGACGGTACGCTGCAGCAAACCCTTGCGGATGGGGAAGTGCACCTTGACGTCTTGCAGCACCAGCAGTGGCTCTTCCTCTGCGGCGGCGCGGAAGCGGCCGAGGTCGGGCAGGGCATCGATGAGCTTGCGGCTGTAGGCCTGCTGTGGGTTGTGGAAGAACTGCTTGACGCTGGCGCGCTCGATGAGTTCGCCCCGATACATCACCGCCACTTCATCAGCGGTGTTCTTGACCACGCCCATATCGTGGGTGATCAGCAGCACCGCCAGCTGGCGCGAGCGAGTCAGTTCGCGAATCAGATTCAGCACTTGCAGCTGGATGGTAACGTCGAGTGCCGTAGTGGGTTCATCGGCAATCAGCACATCCGGTTCGCAGGCCAGGGCCATGGCAATCATCACCCGCTGCTGCTGGCCGCCGGAGAGCTGGTGGGGGAAAAAGCCGAAACGCTGCTCCGGGTCGGGGATACCGACTTCGGTGAATAGCTGGACCACGCGCTGACGCAGAGCGGCGCCCCGCAGCGGCGTATGCAATTTCAGGGTCTCGGCCACCTGGGCCCCCGCGGTCTGCACCGGGTTCAGGGCGCTCATCGCGTTCTGGAAGATCATCGCCACCTTGCGCCCGCGGATTTCCTGCATCCGCGCTTCCGACAGGCCAAACAGGTCAGTGCCTTCGACGTCAACACTGCCGGAGCTGATCTTCAGGGCGTCTGGCAGCAGCCGCATGGCGGCCAGTGAGGTGACCGACTTGCCGCTGCCGGATTCGCCGACCAGGGCGAAGATCTGTCCCGCCTTGAGTTCAAAACTGATGCCCTTGACGATGGCCTCACCGCTGTCGGCCAGCACGACGGTGAGATCGGCGACTCGCATGCACACGCTGCCGGCAGCCAGCTGCTGCTTGAGAGCGCTCATGATTCTGACCTCTGCAGGCTGGTGCGGGGGTCGAAGGCATCACGCACCAGATCGGAAAACAGGTTGGCCGCCAGCACCAGGGCGAACATGAAGAAGAAGGCCCCGGTCAGGGTCCACCAGATGGTGGGTTCCCGGGACAGTTCGGAACGGGCACCGTTGATCATGTTGCCCCAGCTGCCCATCGAGGGATCCACGCCGACGCCGATGTAGGACAGCACCGCTTCCGCCAGCACCAGGGCGCTGAAGTCCAGGACGAAGGTGATCAGAATGATGTGTACCACGTTGGGCAGCACGTGCCTCCCCAGAATCCGGGTGTGGCTGACCCCGAAGGCGTGCGCTGCCTGCACATAACCCAGCTGGCTGATTTTCAGGGTTTCCGCCCGGATCAGGCGGCACAGGCTGGACCAGCTGGTGACGCCGAGAATGAAGCACAGGGCAATGAACTTGGCGTCCGCTTTCTCCATGCCGACGGCGAAGAAGTCCGGGTTAAGGTCGATGTACACCTGAAACAGCAGCACCGAGGCGGCAATCAGCAGAATGCCTGGGATCGAGCTCAGCGTGGTATAGAGATACTGCACCACGTCGTCCACCCAACCCTTGAAGTAGCCCGCCATGACGCCGAGGGTCACTGCGATCGGCAGCATGATGAGGGTGGCCAGAGTGCCCAGCAGGACGCCGGTGCGAATGCCCTTGAGGGACTGATAGAGTACGTCGGCGCCGCCGAGATCGGTCCCGAGTATGTGGTAATAGCGGCTCAGGCTCACTACCCAGACCCCGCCGCAAATAATGCTGCCCTGCACCAGCCAGGAGGCGTACCAGGGGTAGGTGCTGCGGCGCAGCAGCAGCCACTGGGGCCCGATCAGCAGCGCAGATAGCAGCAGGCCCCAGAGCAGTGCGGTAACAGTCTTGCTCAGAATATCCGCGCCGCGCTGGGAAGGATCCTGCAGATGCTGGCCAGCGTGGCGCAGAGGCGGGTAATCGCGGATGTCCTCACCTGCCGCATCCTTCAGGTTTTCCTTTTCAAACGAGATCAGGGCAAAGGGTGCCGAGTAGGTGCGTTCAAAGCGGTCGCCCATGCCGCCGGTCAGCAGGTCAAAGACACTGGTGACCTTGTTGTCATAGAACACTTGTTCAACGGCAACGCCCTCTGGGTTTTCCAGCGCCCGGCGAAAGTGCAGGGAGTCCAGCAGGGCCACCATGATATAGGCTGCAATGACCGTGAAGGTAACCATGCCAAGTCTGGAGCTGAACACTTCCGCCCAGCGCTCCCGGGTCTGCGGATCTTTCCGCAGCCGGTAAAAAAAGAATGCCAGGGAGATCACCAGCAGGTATATCAGGGCATCGGACCAGAGAATGACGGGTTTCATCGCTGCCAGGCCCTCAGCTCAGTCGCACCCGGGGATCAGCCCAGGTGTAGGAAATATCGGTGAGGATCAGCCCGAGGATATAGAGAATGGAGCCGATGAAGACCATGCTGCGAACGATGGCAAAGTCCTGGGAATTGATGGCATCCAGCATGTAGCTGCCCAGCCCCGGAATACCAAAGAAGGACTCGATCAGCAGGCTGCCCATGAACAGGGAGGGGATCAGTACCACCACCCCGGTCAGGATCGGGATCAGGGCGTTGGGCAGGATGTGCCGGAACAGGATGGTCAGTTCGCTGCAGCCCTTGGCGCGGGCCGTGCGCACGTAATCCTGGTTGGCCTCCTCCAGGAACAGGGTACGGTACCAGCGGGCGCCGGCGCCGATGCCGGCAACGACCCCCACCAGCACCGGCAGGATCAGGAACTTCCACACCTGGCCCTCGGCATGGAAGCCGGATATGGGCACCAGGCGCCAGGTCTTGGCGACCAGAAACTGGCCGCCGATGATGTAGAACAGGTAGGAAATTGACATCAGCGCCACGAACAGGAACACCGCACCGCGATCCAGCCGGGTGCCGTGGAACATCACCACCATCAGCGCTACGCAAATATTCACCCCGATACCGACGATAAAAGTGGGCAGAGCCACGGCCAGACTGGGCCACATGCGGGTAGCGACATCGGAGGTGATATCGCGGCCACTTTCCGAGCGGCCGAAGTCAAAGGCGAACAGGCGTACCGACTTGTCGAAGAAGATGGTGTCGGTGAGGCGGGTTAGACCGGCGGCGTCCGGATTCAGGAACAGCGGCTTGTCGTAACCGTTCTTTTGCTTCCAGTTTTCGATCGCTTCCGGCGTGACGTACTTGTCGCCAAGCTGGGACACGGCCATGTCGTCCGGCGAGTTGACGACAAAGAACAGCGTGAAGGTCAGCAGGTTGACCCCGATAAGGATGGGAATGGCGTACAGCAGCCGGCGAACAATGTAGGCAAACATGGGGGGATCCTGTTAGTGGCGCGCAGTGGCCCTGAGGCGGCGGCGATAGGCGATGATTCCCGGCAGCAGCAGGGCGATAACCAGCAGTGCCGCAGCATACAGCGGCCAGATCACCGGCTGGTTCCACTCGGCGCGCTTTTGTTCCCGCAGCGCTTCGTCAATGCGCACGTACTTCAGCGTGTTCTTGGAGATGCCATGGCGTTTGTTGTTGTATACCCAGCTGTTGTTCAGATAGATGTTCTTGGGGTAAAAGGCGTAGAGCCATACGGCATCCTTGCGCAACAAGTCCACCATCTCGGCAACAATGGCCTCCCGCTCTGCTCCGGGCGGCATTACCCGCATCCTGCGAAACAGCTCATCGTACTCCGCCGACTCATAGTTGGAGTTGTTGGCGCCGTCGCATTTGCAAATCAGCGGGCTCTCTGGCCCGAACAGCAGGAACAGGAAGTTCTCCGGGTCCGGGTAGTCCGCCAGCCAGCCATGGGAGTAAATCTGGGTGTTGCCGGTGAGCAGTTTCTCCCGGGTCCGGTTCCAGTCTGCGGGCCGGTATTCCACCTGTACGCCGATGCGGGCGAAGGCGCGGTCGATCCAGTTCATGCTGGTGTTGGAGATGGCCTGGCTCTGCACATCGATGAAGATCTTCAGCGGCTCCCCGGTGCGGGCATCGCGGCCATTGGGATAGCCTGCTTCCACCAGCAGTTGCTGCGCATGTTCTATTGATTTGCGCCGGGCTTCGCCGTCTACCCAGTCGTATACGTAGGGGTTGATCCCGGCTTCGCCCTCAACGAACCCTGGAATGCCTGGCGGGATCGGCATATGGGCAGCGATGCCGTTGCCCTTGTAGAAAATGTTCAGGTACTCCTCGGTGTCAAAGGCAATCTGCAGCGCCTGACGCAGTTTCCGCTTCTCTTCGCTGTAGCCACCGACGACCGGGTCGCGCATATTGAACCCGTAGTAATAAATGCCTGGCTTCACATCGGGTTCAACGCCAATGTCGCGGCCTGCCATGTCGGCGCTCAGCTCTACGCCGTCGGGGCCAACCACGAAGGCCTGATCGAAAACCCGGTTGGTATTGCCGTGGGTCTCTCCGGAGCGGTCATAGTACCCCTGCAGAAACTTGGTCCACAGAGACAGCACTTCTTTCTCCAGGCGGAATACTGCCCGGTCCACCAGTGGCAAGCGTTTGCCGGCGTCGTCCAGCAGGCCCGCTTCGGCGTCGCCCGGTGCGCCCTCGCTGGGGTAATAGTCTGCGCGGAAGTTGGGGTTGCGTTCCAGCACGATCTCGCTGTTGGGATCGTTCTTCACCATCATGAAGGGGCCGCTGCCCACCGGCCACCAGTCCAGGGTCAGATTGCGGTCGATAAAACCGGGATTGTGGAAGAAACGGTCCACCTCGGGGGGAATCGGTGAGAAGAAGTGCATTGCCAGCCAATAGCTGAACTGGGGATAGCGGCCCTTGATGGTAATGTCAAAGCGGCGCTCATCCACCACCGCCAGCCCTTCCATCGGGTACTGGTCGAGGTTGAGCCAGCCCTCTCGCTCGACATCCTGCAGCCTCGCCGAGAATTCCTCCATGCCAACAATATACTGGGCCATGAAGCCCAGCATCGGGGAGCCGTTGAAGGGGTCCGCCAGGCGCTTGATGGCGTAGACGTAGTCGTTCGCGTGGACGGCGCGGGAGCCGCTGTGGGGGAAGTCGCTGATCTGGCGGAAGCTGCGCCCCTGCTGAGGGTCACTGAACAGGTAGCGCGGCGCCCCGCTGTCGTCGACCGCAAACGCGGGATGGGGTTGGTAGCGGGCGTCTGCTTTCACCGTCAGTCGGTAGCGGGAAAACGCGACCTCCTCCTGGTCGGGGTCAATGGCTTCGCCGCGGGCGTTCAGAAAGGTGATTTCAGGAAAGTCCTCAGCCCCCAGGGGAATAAGCTCGTAGGGACGTTTGAGAAAGTGGTAGCCCATGGGGGGCTCGTAAATCTGCATCAGGATCAGCGATTCATCCGAAGCATAGGAGATGGCTGGGTCGAGATGCTTGGGCGGCGCCGGCGATATCATCGACTGGTAGGTGACCAGGCCAGCAGGAGCAGGTGGGTTGGGGTTGTTCCAGGGCCCGTCCGTACAGGCGGCCAGGAGCAGCGAGCAGAATAGCAGGGCTGCGGCCCGGGTTGAGGCAGCCAGTGGAGGCAGCATGCGTGGTTGTCCGTTTTGCGGTCAGGGGGCGATGTTAACAGTAAATACAATGGCGGTTAACAGCGAGTCCGCATCTGCTCGCGAAACCGCCGAGGCGGCGTATAGTAGTATCTGGGAGGATAGTCGATGCGCGTATGGATTGTGTTGCTGGTGGCGTTGTTGGGGGCCTGCGGTAAGGTGGATGAGATGCCGGTAGAACCGGGGGTGTCACTGGCCCTGGCGGAACAGCGCGCCGCGCGGCTTTCAGAGCTGCACTACCGGCTGCACTTCGCGATCCCTGCGGAGCAGTCGCAGCCGATTCGCGGTGAGGTGGAGATCCGCTTCGCCCTGACGGATGCCAATGCACCCTTGCTGCTGGACTTTCGCGCGCCGCCCGCGTCGCTGCAGGCGGTAGCGGTGAACGGCAGCCCGCTGGCAGCAGCAGTGGAGCGCGAGCACGTAATACTGCCGGCAGCCGTGCTGCGCGAGGGGGCCAATACGGTGGCCATTGCGTTTACCGCTACCGACAGTGCTCTCAATCGCAATCCGGACTATCTCTACACTCTGTTTGTGCCGGACCGGGCCCGCACGGCCTTGCCGCTGTTTGACCAGCCCGATCTGAAGGCCACCTGGGAGCTCAGTCTGGCGTTGCCTTCAGGCTGGCAGGCACTTGGCGGTGGCCAGCTGCTGGCTTCGGAGCCGGGTGCCGAGACAAGCCTGCAGCGCTTTGCCGTTACCGAACCCTTCAGTTCCTACCTGTTTTCCTTCGTCGCCGGGGACTTTCAGACAGAGCAGCAGGCCTGGGGCGAGCGGAGTATGACCTTACTGCACCGGGAGACGGATCAGGACAAACTCGCTCGCAACCTGGATGCCATCTTTGCCCTGCACCGGGATGCCGTCGCCTGGCTGGAGGACTATACCGGCATCGCCTTCCCCTTCGCCAAACTCGATTTTGCACTCATTCCCGCTTTCCAGTACGGGGGTATGGAGCACGTCGGCGCCATCCAGTATCGGGCCGAGTTGCTGCTCTTGGACGAGGATCCCACCGACGAGGAGCTGCTGCGCCGCGCCAGTCTGATTGCCCACGAAGTGGCCCATATGTGGTTTGGCAATCTGGTGACCATGCGCTGGTTCAACGATGTCTGGACCAAGGAAGTATTCGCCAACTTCATGGCGGCGAAGATGGTAAATCCGGGCTTTCCCGACATCGACCATGAGCTTAACTTTCTCCTGCGCCACTATCCCGCCGCCTACGCGGTAGACCGCTCGGAAGGCGCGAATCCTATCCGCCAACAGCTCGACAACCTGAACGAGGCCGGCCAGCTGTACGGGCCCGTTATCTACAACAAGGCGCCGATCATGATGCGGCAGTTGGAGCAGATACTGGGTGAAGACCCGTTCCGCGCAGGCATGCGGGAGTATCTGGCCCGCTACGCTTACGGCAATGCTACCTGGCCCGCATTGGTCGCAATTCTGGATCCGCTGACGGCGGTGGACTTGGCCGGCTGGAGCGAGGTTTGGGTGCATGGCAGCGGGTTCCCTGAACGTGCCCTGCAGGTCTCGGACGCGGCGCTCTTTTACGGCCCCCAGCCGGCCCAACTGGTGCAGCTCGAGGCCTGGCAGGACCTGGCGCAGGCAGACCGGGGCCGCCTGCTGCTGGACCTCTACGAGGGCGTGCTCGCTGGAGCAGGTATCAACGCCGGGGACTACGCCGCCGCCTTGCTGGACATTGTGGCAGCGGAGCCCAACCAGCTGCTGCTGACCACGGCCCTGTCTCAGCTTGGCCGACTGCAGCAATCCCTGTTGACCGACGCAGTACGTGACGCGCTGCAGCCCCGGCTGGAGGCGGTCCTTTGGGCGGGCATTGCCGCCAGCGATGATCCGGGGCGTACACGGCTGTTGTTCGATAGCTTGAGCCTGCTGGCGGTGCAGCCGGATTCTCTGCAAAGGCTACTGGAGATCTGGCGCGGTGACGAGACGCTGCCGGCTTTACAGCTGTCGGAAAATGACCGCATTCGCCTTGCAGAGCGGCTGGCGGTGCGATTGCCGACCCAGGCGGATGCAATTCTCACTGGGCAGCTGGCGCAGACAGAGAACCCGGACAGCCGCCGCCGGCTTGAATTTCTGTTGCCAGCCCTGGCGCCCGACCCCGCGGTGCGCGATCGCTTCTTTGCCAGTCTGGCGGACCAGGCCAACAGAGGCACAGAAAACTGGGTGCTCGATGCGCTGGGCTATCTGCATCATCCTTCCCGAAGAGCGCACTCAGTGCGTTATATCCTGCCCAGCCTGGAATGGCTCCAGGAGATTCAGATTACCGGCGATATCTTCTTCCCATCAGGCTGGCTGCACGCAACGCTGCAGAATCACCACACAGCAGAGGCGGTGGCAACGGTAAGAGATTTTTTGGCCGCCCACCCGGACTACAGCGCTCAGCTGCGGATGAAGATACTGCAGGCACTGGACCTGCCTGAGCGTGCGGTCAGGCTCAGGTCATAAACAACAAAAAACGGCCACAAAAAAAGGGGTCAGGTCCATTATAGAAAATGGACCTGACCCCTTTTGGGCGCCTGGCCAGGGGCGCCCCTCGCCGGGCACCCCTGGCCGGGCGCCCGGTTAGAACTGGTAGATCACGTCGAAGCCGAAGGTGCGCGGCTGATTCCAGGTGTCGCCAGCGTAACCCAGCGTACCGAAGTCGATACCCCACTCACGGTATTCCTCGTCGGTCAGATTCTTGACCCAGGCCGACAGGCGCATTTCACCGTTGCCGACGGACAGTTCATCCAGGGTCAGACGGGCGTTCGCTACCGTGCGACTGTCTGCGGTATCAAACTGGTTCTGGAAGGGGTGGAAGGTCATGCTGTCGGTATAGGTGACATCCACCCTGGCGCTCAAGGCACCAACGCCGGTGTTGGGCAGGCTGTATTGGAGGCCTACTGCACCGGTATTTTCCGGGGCCCGAGTGACGGTGGTCACGCTGGAAATGTCCTCGATCTGGTTGGTGACCGGGTTGCGAGCGTTGTATTCGTCGAACTCGGCATCCAGATACCCGTAGGTCAGGTCGAGGGTGATGTTCTCGCTGAGCAGGGCGACAATCTCCAGTTCAAGGCCCTGGTAAGTGGATTCGCCTGCGTTGGTGATGCGGCTGGAGGCGCCGCCAGTGCCCGCTTCGAAGACCGCGATCTGCATGTCCTGGTAGCCGTTGTAGAACAGCGCGGCGTTAACCCGCAGGCGCCGATCCAGCCAGTCAGACTTCAGGCCCAGTTCATACGAATCCAGCGTCTCTTCGTTGTAGGCTTCGTCCCAGGCGGTGACGGTGGAGGCACGAGAGTTGAAGCCGCCGCCGTTGTACCCGGTGGAATGGGTGAAGTAGACATTCATGTCCGGATTCACCGAGTAGTTAAAGGTAACCAGGTAGCTGAGGTCGTCCCACTTGTCGCTGTTGAAGAGACGATCGTCATCACCTGGCCGCCATTGAGAGGCGTATTTTTTGCTGCGATCAAAATTGACGTGGCCGAGGCTCTCATTGAACAGGAAGCCGTCACGCTTGTCCTCCGTGTAGCGCAAGCCGACCGTGATCTCGAGGTCGTCGGTGAGCGAGTAGGTTGCCTGCCCGTAGACTGCGCTGGATTCGGTAGTCTGGCCGTAAATGAAGTCGACAAAGCCGTTGGAGTTCGGATCAGCGCCCGGGGAGGGGAAGGGCAGGGGCAGGCGCTGGGTGCCCTGGCAGACCGGGCCGGTGCCAAAGTCGTTACAGAAGCCGGCGGCGGTAAAAGCGCCCGCCAGCGGGCTTCCCAGCAGGAACTGGATTGGCAGGGCAAAGGTTTGCGGGTTGTCCTGGTAAATGTCCTCCTCGTAGTAATAGAGGCCGACGGTGTACTGCAGGCGGTCATCCATGGCGTCGCCGATGAGCTGCAGCTCGTGTGTTTCCAGTTTGATCCAGCCCTCATCGATAGCTGCGGCAAAGCCCTGTGTGGGTATGGTTTGCCCGCCGCCATAGAACAGGTCGCGTGCGGTGTAGGCGCCGCCATCCAGATCCGTGGAGTCATAGCCGGACTCTGTATCCCGGTTGGCGTAGATGTATTTGATCATGAACGGTTCCAGTTCCCAGGACACGGTCAAGTTGTGGCCGTCCACTTCCAGATACTCGTCGCTGACACCTTCCAGAGTATAGTTCTCACGGCGCTTGGTGGGGTCACCCACGGTGGCCGCCATTTGCTGAAAGAGTTCGCCGCCCAGGGAGGTGTAGGGGAAAGGCGTGTCGGTAAAGCCGTTGTAAATGCTGTCCTTGACCTTGGTGATCTGGAATGGCGTGGGTACGCCGCGGTTGTCGGTGCGGTCAAAGCT
>CALGEF010000138.1 GCA_937881755.1 uncultured Acidobacteriota bacterium | reverse complement strand
ATTCGACCAGGGCGTTTGAGAACAGCGCCTTGCGTTTCCACAGCCAGGGCGTGAGGCAGTAGAGCGCGCCGAAGCTGATGAAGCCGACCCAGCCCATGGAGCCGGAGTGAACGTGGGCAATGCCCCATTCGGTATAGTGAGACAGCGAGTTGACGGCGCGCACGCTCATCAGGGGTCCTTCGAAAGTCGACATGCCGTAGAAGGCGAGCGCAACGATCATCATACGGACGACCGGATCCGTGCGCAGCTTGTCCCAGGCGCCCGACAGGGTCATCACGCCGTTGATCATGCCGCCCCAGCTGGGCATCCAGAGCATGATCGAGAACACCATGCCGAGGGTCTGCGCCCATTGCGGCAGCGCGGTATAGTGCAGGTGGTGCGGGCCCGCCCAGATATAGATGAAGATCAGCGACCAGAAGTGCACGATCGACAGGCGGTAGGAGTAGACCGGGCGGTTCACCTTCTTCGGGATGAAGTAGTACATGATGGCCAGGAAGCCGGTCGTCAGGAAGAAGCCGACGGCGTTATGGCCGTACCACCACTGCGTCAGCGCGTCCTGCACCCCGGAGAAAAGCGAGTAACTCTTCGATCCCGTCAGCGAAACCGGGATGGCAAGGTTATTGACAATGTGGAGCATCGCGATCGTGACGATGAAGGACAGGTAGAACCAGTTGGCCACATAGATGTGGGGCTCCCTGCGCTTCCAGAGCGTGCCGAGGAAGACCAGCAGGTAAGCGACCCAGACAAGGGTGAGCCACAGGTCGGCGTACCATTCCGGCTCGGCATACTCCCTGGACTGAGTGACACCAAGCAGGTAGCCTGTGGCGGCAATCACGATGAACAGGTTGTAGCCCCAGAAAACGAACCAGGGCCACATGCCGCCGGCCAGGCGTGTGCGGCAGGTGCGCTGCACAACGTAGAAGCTGGTCGCGATCAGCACGTTACCGCCGAAGGCGAAGATGACGGCTGAGGTGTGCAGGGGGCGCAGACGACCGAAGTTTGTCCAGCCGAGTTCCGGAAAGTAGAATACTCCGGGGAAGGACAATTGCAGAGCAATGATCAGTCCGACCAGGAAGCCCGCAATGCCCCAGAACATCGAGGCGGCCACACCGAACTTGACGATCGTGTCTTCGTAGAAGGCCGGGTCAAACGGGTTGAGGCCGTTGCGCCCCCCCGCCCAGAGCCCTGTGATCAGCAGACCGCCGACCGTCAGGAAGAAAAACAGCCAGGCATGCGCCGCCATCATCGGATCGGCCGCATTGGCCGCGATGATCAGCGCGCCGAGCGCGACGGCGCCAGCCAGCAAGCTGACCGTTCCGGTACTGAAGCCCCAGCCGGGCTGCTCGGCAGTTGATAGGTGCGAACTCATGAAGAACCCCTCTGGCGATCCGATGTCGGCGGAATTGGCCATTACCTGCCGGAGGGGGCGAGCAGGGCGTATAGGGGATACTACTTATGGGCTCGCCTGTCGCACCGGGGTTAGGGGTTCAGCGTCATCAGAAGGAGCGCCAGCATGTGGAAACCAGCCGCTACGGGTAGCGCCCTGCTGGTCGCCGGCGCGCTCCAACTTGCGGCGCATCTGAACCGGGCGCCGACGCTGGAGGATTATCTGGCTTTCCGGTGCGGCCCGCCGGGCGCCGGGCAGGATGTGACTGCGCTGGCGCATCTGCTGGGCCCGGCCGGGCATTGCTGGGGATGTTACGCGATGGCGGCAGGCGCTGCGCTTGTGGGCGTGGCGGCCTGGCGGTGGGCGCGCAACGCTTCGCACGTTGCAAGGCCCCCGCAACGGATACGCCGCAGTCCGGCTCTTGCGCCGGATGGGCTGCGCGGGCACTGAGGCGCGGAGCATTCAGGAACCCGGCGATGAGCGACACGCCAAAAGCCTTTCAGGTGCCCCTCAATCAACTGGATGCGACCGCGCACCAGCTGCACCTTGAATCGATCCTGAATTCGGTTCCCGACGCCATGGTTGTAACCGACGAGTCGGGCACCATGCTGGCCTTCAGCCGCGCGGCTGAGCAGCTGTTTGGCTATTCGGCTGCGGAAATGATCGGCCAGCCGGTCAATCTCCTGATGGCGGGCCGCGACCGGACCAATCACGGAAACTATATCGGCAACTATCTTCGTACCGGAAACCGCCAGATCATCGGCAAGGGACGTGTGGTTATCGCGGCGCGCGCGGACGGAATGGTTTTCCCGATTGACCTGAAGATTGGCGAAGCCCGGATTGGTGATCATTTCCTCTTTACTGCCTTCATCCGTGACCTGACCGAGCAGCAAAGCGCCGAACTGCGCATGCAGGAAATGCAGTCCGAACTCGTGCACTTCTCGCGGCTCAGCGCCGTCGGAACGATGGCCTCTGCGCTCGCTCACGAATTGAACCAGCCGCTCACGGCAGTCGCCAACTATCTGGAAGCCAGCCGCGACCTGCTTGATTCGCCTGATCCGGAAATCAAGGAAGTCCTGCGCGGGGCCCTCGCCGAAGCGGCGACGCAGGCGGTTCGGGCCGGTGAGATCGTTCGCAAGCTGCGCAGCTATGTGTCCAGAGGCGAAGTGGATGTGCGCCCGGTCAGTCTCGGCCCCTTGCTGGCGGATGCAATCGCCTTGACCAAGACGTCCCGAGACAGGGCGGACATACCGGTCAGCATTGTCGTCGCTGACGAGGCAGACCGGGCGCTGGCAGATCCCATCCAGGTTCAGCAGGTTGTGATCAACCTGATCCGCAATGCGATGGACGCGATGGTTGGCCAGGCCAATGCCCGGATCGAGCTTCGCGTTTCGCCGGCTGAAGAGACGGACTACGTGCAGATAGAAGTCTGCGACAACGGGCCGGGCCTCTCGCCAGAGATCAAGGAAAGCATTTTCAAGCCGTTTGCCACCACGAAGTCTCAAGGAATGGGACTGGGCCTGTCGATCTGCCAGACAATCGTGGAGGCGCATGGCGGCACCATCCGCGCGGTTGCGTCGCCCGAGGGGGGAACATGTTTCAGGTTCACACTCAGGCGGGATACGGGTAAAACCCAACCATGAACGAGACACGCCTTATCCACCTGGTCGACGATGATGAGGCTATCCGCCATTCGGCGAGCTTCATGCTCCGGCATTCCGGCTTCCGCGTGAAGACCTACACCGATGGTGTCGCGTTTCTGGAAACCGTGGCGACGGCCGAGCGTGGCTGCATCCTGCTGGATGTCCAGATGCCGGGGATGGACGGCCTGGAAGTCCAGGAAGCGTTGAATTCGCGCGGTGTGGCCATGCCGGTCATCGTGCTGACCGGACACGGCGATGTGGCCGTTGCCGTGCGCGCCATGAAAGCCGGCGCCGTGGACTTCGTGGAGAAGCCCTACGCCAAGCAAACCCTGGTCGATGCCCTGACGCGGGCTTTCGAACGGCTGGAGACCCGCCGCAAGGCGGACGTGCAGGCCGAAGAGGCGCGCGGCCTGATCGAGCGGCTGACAGGGCGGGAGCGCGATGTGCTGAACGGTCTTGTCGACGGGCAAACCAACAAGGCGATCGCCGAGGCGCTGGATATCTCTCCGCGCACTGTCGAGATCCACCGGGCCAACCTCATGGAGAAGATGGACGCGCCAAGCCTGTCGACTGTGCTCCGTATTGCCTTCGCGGCCGGTTTTGGCGGCTCTGCAACGCCCTAGGGATTGTTCCTGATGACGCGGCCTGCCGGACTGTCTTAGGCTTCCGGTTCAGTTCAAATCGGCAAACGGCATGGCTTTACCGGAACCTGTGGCGCGGACGCGGCGGATCGCTGTCGTGGATGACAGCGCCGCCGTGCGCCAGTCGCTCGCGTTGCTCATCGGCGCCCGCGGTTTTGCGGTCGATGCCTTTCCCGGGAGCGAAGACTTGCTCGCGGCGCCCGATCTGCCGGGCTATGACTGCTTTGTCATCGATCTCAAACTCGACGGCCCGAGCGGTTCGGACCTGCTGGCTTTATTGAGGCAGAAGGGACTGGAGCAGCCGGCAATTCTCATCTCAGGCTGGGACGTTGATTCGCTGGAGCGCGTGGCGGTGAAATCCGGCTTTTCGGCACAGGTCCGGAAACCGATGATGGACAACTCGATTGTGGACGAGCTCCTCAAGGTCTTGTCTGCTGCTGACAGGCTCATGGAGCCGGCACCTGATCGCAAGACCGGCGCGGGCAAATAACCCCCCGGACTGGCGAATGCGCAGGTCTGCCGCTCAGCCCGTCTTCATAATCTGCGAAAATGAGTGAGAGTCGTATTCAAGCTGGGGTGAACAGAATGAATGTCCTTCGGTCCCTGATCGTCGCTGCCATCCTTGCACCGCTTTCGCTCGCGGCGCAGCCCGAAACCCGGCCGCGCTGAACTTGACCCCATTCCTGGACCATCTGACCCGAGAAAATCCCGGCGAGCGCCTGTCGATCGGGTCCGGCATGTCGACCGGGTTTCCGGAACTGTTCCGCTTCTGCATGGACGCCGAAATCGACGGGCGTCCGGCGGTGGAGGATTCAGCGGTCCGCTCCCGGCTCGCCCAGATTGCGGTCAGGCAGAGCGGCCTGAAGTATACCGGCATGCGTGCCATCTCCGCCTTGTCGAAAGGCGAGACACCGGGTCCGGAAAACTCCATCGGCAAGCTGGTGGCCGGCGCAACGATGCAGGACCTGTCGATGTTTGCGCTTGACCTTCAGGGTGAGGCGGGTGTCGTCCGGAATGAAGACAGCCCGCAGGAGGGGCGTTTCCAGGCCATGCTGATGCGCTCGCCCGCGACCCGCATCGAGGGCGGCTCGGATGAAATCCTGCGCAACATCATCGGCGAGCGCGTGCTGGGCCTGCCCGGCGACATCCGCGTCGACAAGGATGTTGCGTTCAAGGACATTCCGACGAGCGGCCGCAGGAAAAACTGAGCGGAGGCCTCAGCCGGACGGAAGGTCCGTGCTGAGGCGCTCGCGCAGTTCGCGCTTGAGGAACTTGCCGCTCGCATTGCGCGGCAGGGCTTCTTCCTGGAACCAGATGTAACGCGGGATCTTGTGCTTCGCCATGATCGCCGCGCAATGCTCGCGCAGCGCCGCGTCCGTCAGGTTTTCGCCTGCCTTCAGCACGATCGCCGCGCCGACTTCCTCGCCCAGCCGTTCGTCCGGGACGCCGAACACGCAGCACTCGGCAACCGCGCTGTGGCGGTAGATGACCGCCTCGACTTCCGCGCAGTAGACGTTCTCGCCGCCGCGCAGGACCATGTCCTTCTTGCGGTCGACGATATAGATGAAGCCATGCTCATCGAGGCGCGCGATGTCGCCCGTATGCAGCCATCCGTCGGTGATCGAAGACGCCGTGGCCTCCGGGCGGTTGATATAGCCCTTGATCACCGATGAACCCTTCACCCACAGCTCGCCGACCTGGCCGGCCGGGACGGTGTTGCCGTCATCGTCAACGCACTTGACTTCGAAGTTCGGCATTGCCGGGCCTGCGCTGTCAGGCTTGTCGACAAAGAAGTCGCCCGAAATCGACGTGATGATCCCGCACGTCTCTGTCATGCCATAACCGGTGCCCGGCCGCGCTGTGGCCACCCTGGCTTCGATCTTGTGCACAAGGTCCGGCGGCACCTGCGCCCCGCCGCCGGCCAGGGCGAGCAGGCTCGAGGTGTCGGTGGTGGCAAAGTCCGGATGGTTGATCAGCTCACGGGCCATCACCGGGACCCCGCTCATGCCGCTGACGCGTTCACGCGCAATCAGGCGCAGCGCTTCACCGGCGTCCCAGCGATACATCAGCACGAGCGCCCCGCCCGCGGCTGTCGCTGCATAGGCGCCGCAATTGTTGGCCGTCACATGGAACAGCGGTGTCGTGATCAGCGTGACCGGCACCGGCGGCGTCGCCGGTGGCTCAAGGCCTGTCGCGCGCTGCATGGCGAGGGCCGACGAGGCGCCCGCATACATCATGTTCATCAGGTTCGCGACGCAGCCGCGGTGCGTCAGCTGGGCGCCCTTGGGAAAGCCGGTCGTGCCGGAGGTGTAGAAGATACAGGCATCGGAATCCGGACCGACCGCCACCTCCGGCATGGCGCCGCCATGCGCGATCACGTCTGACCAGGGCGTTACACCCGGCACGGCGGACGGCAGGCGCACTCCAACCAGTTTTTGCCGCGCCGCCAGTTCCGGACGCTCGCGCAGGCGCTCAAGCCGCTCGGCGTCCAGGAACAGGACTTTCGGCGCCGAATCCTCAAGGCCGTAAGCCATTTCCTCGGCGGTCCACCAGGCGTTCATGCCGACGACGGCCACGCCAATGGAGACGCACGCCCAGTAGATCAGCATCCATTCCGGATAGTTGCGCATCGCAACCGCCACCCTGTCCCCGGGCTTCACGCCCTGGGCAAACAACCAGGCCGCAATGGCGTTCGCCTGCGCGTGGGAGTCGCCATAGGACAGGCGTTCGCTCTCGTAGATGAGATAGGGGCGGTCGGCGAACGCCGCGGTGGCCAGCCAGACTTCGCGGATACTTCCCGGCGCATTCCTGAACACGCGAAGCCGGTGGCCAAGCACGTCCGCTTCAACGATTTCGAACGCACCGCCTGGCCCCGTCAGTTCCTGGCGCGCCTTCTGAAGCTCTTCGTAATGCATGTCTCTCCCCGGCATGTCTGTGTTTTGCCCGACCATACACACAACACAAACCGAAGGAACAATGGCGCGAGGGAAGGCGCTGCCCGCCAGGTCCGGAAAAGGCAGCCGCAGCCGGCTTCAGCGCCCCGCCTGCCGGGCATTGGCCCCGCCGTCACGCTCCGGTCGTTCACGGCCGCTCCCGGGGCACGCCCTGGTGGTGGGATATCTTCGTCCCCCCGTTAAACGGCGCGCCCGGTCACGCCGTCCGCAATGCATCTGCGGGCGTGCGCGATAGCGTCGACAACCCCACCATCGCGCCGCCTGCGGCTGAAACAGCAGTCGCCGCCCCCATTACCCACGCGGCCGGCTGCCATGGCAGGCTCCAGGTCGCCTCGAACACATAGGTTACGATCGGCCAGGAGGCGCTGACGCCGATCGCTGTCCCGGCCAGGGCCGCGATACCGGCCGCCGCAGCAAACTCGGTTGCATAGAGCCTCAGGATTGCGCTGCGGGAGGCGCCAAACACTTTCAGAAGCGCCGCTTCCCGCCGGCGCTTCTGGGCCAGCGACGCGAAGGTCCCGAAGAGGACCAGCAATCCCGCCAGCGTCACGATGCCGGCCGCTGCATTCACTGCCAGGGCAATCTGTCCGAACAGCCGCGCTGCCGTCTCCAGGGCGGGGCGCGTCTGGAACACCACGACTTCGCGCAGGCCGGTGCCCAGCGCCGCGATGATTGCGTTTTCCTGTTCGGGCGTTGCCCTTGCAATCGCGACATAGGCCGGGTTGGCCGCTTCCAGTGTTCCGGGCGAGAGGATGAAGGCCGTGTTCGACCCTATCCCGAATGTGCCCCAATCCACCTTGCGCAGCGAGGCCACCGCCGCGGTCACTTCGCGCCCGGCGATCCGGAAACCGATTGTATCGCCCACCGCAACGCCCAGACCCCTGGCGGCATCCTCCTCGACCGATACCAGCAAAGGCCCGGCATAGTCCGGATCCCACCAGCTGCCTGCCACCAGCACTGTCTCCGGCGGCGCCTCAGCAAAGTAGGTCAGGCTTGTCTCACCGCGCACGACCCAGCGTTCCGATTCCGCCACTTCGCTTTCCACCAGCGGCCTGCCTTTCAGCGCGGTGACGCGTGCCAGAAGGAACGGCGCCTGGCGGTAGGCATCTGGATTGTCCGTATCGACCCCGTTCGCGGCGAGGACGGCATTGAAACTGTCCACCTTCGCATTTGGAATCTGCGAGAAGACGAGCGATGGCGCATTGGCCGGCGCGGTGTCGGTGATCTGCCGGATCAGGTTCGTCTGTACTGAGACGACCAGTACCAGCAACGCCAGTCCCAGCCCCAGGGCCGGCACGATGGTCGGCGCGAGCGAGCCCGGCCCGCCGAGATTCGCCAGCGCCAGGCGCCAGAGACCGCGCGCGCCGGTCGATGCGGCCTTCGCCAGCCGTTTCACGATCAAGGCCGCCGCCACAAACACGCCCGCCGTGACCACGGCGCCCACAAGGATCATCGCCGTTAGGGCAGGGCGGTAGCTGGTGGCCACGGCCAATCCTGCCAGCGCAGCGGCCGCGCCAATCGCCCAGCCGCGTTCGAGCCAGGGCGCCGTGTCGCGCTGCGCATCGCCGATCCGGCGGAACAGCGAAGCCGGCCGCGTCGCCCGCGCCTGTCCGATTGCGGGCAGGGCGAACACCGCCGCCGCCAGCACACCCAGTGCCAGCGCCTTGAGCAAGGCCACCGGATAAATACCCAGCGCCTGAGGAATCGGAATCGCGCCGCCTGCGAACAGCGCCAGAAGGTAAGGCGCCGCGGCGCCCAGCGCCGTCCCGGCCAGCGCGCCCACAAGTGCCAGCACGCCCAGCTGCAGGAGATACGCGCTCCGGATGGTCGCGGCGTCCGCACCAAACACTTTCAGCACGGCAATCGACTGGCGGCGCGAGTCGAGGAACGCCGCTGTCGCCTGCGCCACGCCGACGCCGCCCGCCACCAGCGCAGCGATGCCGATCACCGCGAGGAAGCTGTTCAGGGTCTGCAAGAGGTTCTGCAGTCCGTCGACAGCATCTTCCGGCCCTCTCAGCCGTATGCCCTCGTCCGGAAAGGTGGCCTTGAAGGTCTTCTCCGCCGCCGCAAACGACTGGCCGGGCTTGAACAGGATCCGCACGCCGGACCGGAACAGCTGGCCGGGTGACAGCCGCCCGGCCTCTTCCATGGCCTCCAGCGCCACCGTGGCTTCAGGCCCGAACGTGCCCGGTGTGCCGATCCGGTCCGGCGAGAGATCAAGCCGTGCGGTGACAACCCCCGCGACCGGCCCTATCTCGACCGCGTCGCCCACCGCGGCACCGAACGTGTCGAGGAAAGACTGCGTCACCACAACGCCCCAGCGGTCGCCGCGCCTGGCCAGCGCTGCCTGCAGGTCCGCCTCAGAGCCCGACAGCACGGCCCTGCCGATCAGCGGATAGCTGCCATCGACGGCCTGCACATCGACCTGTGCCCGCAGGTCGTTGGCCGCGCCCATCACGTCAAGCGAGACCGTTTCAGAGATCGCCCCCAGGCTTTCGGCAAAGGCCCGCTCCTGCGGCGTTGGACGGCGCTGCGCGGTCGTGAACTGTGCGTCCGCGCCGAGCAGGGCCCGAGCCTCGCCCGCGACGCCCCGCGAAAAGGTCTCGGTTACCGATCCGGCCGCCGCAATCGCCGCCGTGCCGAGGGCCAGGCAGCCAAGATAGATCCAGAACCCCCTGAAACCCCGGGACAGCTCGCTGCGCGCAAGCTTGAAGGACACGCTGTTCATACGATGTGACCGTCGCGCATATGAACGGTCCGCCCGGCGCGCGCGGCGAGGTCAGCGTCATGTGTCACGATCACCAGCGTCGAGCCCCGGTCCCTGGCGATGGAAAACAGGAGATCGGCGACCACCCGCCCGCTTTCGGCGTCCAGGTTGCCCGTCGGCTCATCGGCAAACACCAGCGCCGGATCAGAGGCGAGGGCCCGCGCAACCGCGACGCGCTGGCGCTCACCGCCCGACAACTGCCCGGGATAATGCAGCCGCCGCGCGCTCAGTCCGACAGCGTCGAGCGCCGCACTGGCGCGCGCGTCCACTTTGTCGAGCCGGGCAATCTCGAGCGGCGCGCGCACATTGTCGAACGCCGTCATGGTCTCCAGCAGGTGGAAGGACTGGAACACCATGCTGACCCGGCCCCGGCGCAGCCTGGCCAGCTGATCTTCTCCATAGGTCCCGATCCGCTCGCCCAGCAGGGTGACCTCGCCGCGGCTGGCGCGCTCCAGCCCGGCGGCAACCGCAATCAGCGACGACTTGCCCGAACCGGATGGCCCCACAACCGCAACGCTTTCGCCGTCCTCTGCAACAAAATCGACACCCTTCAATACATCCAGAAAGGCCGATCCATCCGGACCGGAGGCTGCCGGGAACGTCAGCCATACCCCGGTCAGTCGCAGTGCTTCAGCCATTCGAAATCACTTTCTGTTGAGCCCGGTGCACATTGTCAGCGGGGGAGGCGCTGTCTATCGATAGGTATGAACTTGTTTGCCCCGCAAGCCCGGCAAGGGCCATCTCCCTTTCTTGCAGTATTTGCTGCCATTGCGACGATAATTCTGGCCGCGTGCGGTCAGCCCGCAGAACTGTCTCCGCCGCCTGCACCCGCGCAGGCGGTCCAGGAAGCGCCCCCGGTTGAACCTGTAAATTCCAGCGACGCGGTCGTCGCCGTGTTTCTCGGCGACAGCCTGACAGCGGGATTTGGCCTGCAGCCGGAAGACGCGCTGCCCGAACAGGTCGAGGCCATCTGGCGTGCCAGCGGGGTCAAGGCCGTCGCCATCAATGCCGGCGTGTCCGGTGACACGACGGCCAACGGCCTCGCCCGGTTCGACTGGAGCGTTGTCGCCGCCGAGCCGGATCTGCTCGTCGTCGCGCTCGGGGCCAACGACTTCCTGATGGGCGTGCCGCCAGACATCGCCCGCGCCAATCTCGCCGCCATCCTGGACCGCGCAAAAGCCGCCGCTGTCCCCGCCGTCCTCGTCGGCCTCACGCCGCGCGGCGCCCTGCAGCCCGGCAGCCGGGAAGCCGCCTATGCGGCCATCTATCCTGAACTCGCTGCCG
>CALGEF010000137.1 GCA_937881755.1 uncultured Acidobacteriota bacterium | reverse complement strand
GGCCGTTGCCGGTCGGCTGCATGCCCATCAGGCGGGCGTTCATGCGGTCCTGCATGTAGCCTTTCAGGACGCCGTCCTCGATCAGCACGGTGCGCTGGGTCGGCGTGCCTTCATCGTCAAACGAGAGCGAGCCGCGGCGGGCGTCGATGGAGCCATCGTCGATGATCGTCACGCCCCTGGCGGCGACCTGTTCGCCGATGCGCCCGGCATAGACGCTGGTGCCCTTGCGGTTGAAGTCGCCTTCGAGGCCGTGTCCTACCGCTTCGTGCAGCAGTACGGCCGGCCAGCCGGGGCCGAGCACGACTTCCATCTCGCCGGCGGGAGCGGGGATGGATTGCAGGTTCACTTCGGCTTTCTGGATCGCGCGGCGCACCATGGCCTGCCAGCGCGAGGGTTCGATCCACTCGTCGTAAGCGGCGCGGCCACCCGCGCCGGCGCCGGCCGATTCGCGGCGCCCGTGTTCTTCGAGCGTGACGGAGACGTTGAGCCGGACCAGCGGTCGCACATCGTGGAACTGCGCGCCGTCGGGCCGCAGGATGTCGATTTCCGTATGGCTGCCGGAAAGGGACACCGACACCTGAACCACGCGCGGATCGGCGGCGCGGGCGAAGGCGTCGATTTCGGCGAGCAGGCTTGTCTTGTCGGTGAAGGCCGGGTTCAGCGTCGGATCGATGGGCGGATAGAGGCGGCGGTTGGTCGGCTGCGGGCCGGCGGCGAGCTTGCCGGAATAGCCGCGCTTGGCCTGGGCCGCAGTGCCCGCCGCTCGCCGGATGGCCTCGAGCGTGAGCTGGGAGGCGTAACCCGCGCCTTGTGATTCGCCCGCGACGACGCGCAGGCCAAAGCCCTGGTCGGTGTCATAGGCGGCTGATTTCAGGCGGCCATCATCAAACACGAAGCTCTCGGAGCGTGAACGCTCGATATAGAGGTCGGCGTCATCTGAGCCTCTGGCCGCGTCGGCGAGCAGGGGCAGGGCATCGGTTACATCGAAAGGCAGGGGTGTATCGGTCATGCGTGCAACATGTGGCCGTCTGCGCCGCGCTGCAAGCCGGAAGGTTCAGGCGTCAGGCGGCGTGACGGCGCACCCGGGGCGCAAGGTTTGGCGCGCGGCGCCTGCCGGAGACCCGGATCCCGCCGGCGAGGCTGCCGGGAATGATGAGCGCGCCGAACGCCAGGGTGAGAAGCCTGAAGCCTTCGGCAATCTGGGGCGCCATGCCGCAATAGCCGGCGGCCGCCACCAGAGCCACGAGCCCTGCCGCGAGCAAGACCAGTTTCATCCTCATCACTCCTGCCAAAATCACAGGCGTTAAACGCAGCGACTCTGGGAAAGTTGCAGGTGTGGATAAAATATTAACGGCGTGGTTAGTTCGGGGTGACCGTGAACCGCGCCAGCTGCCGGTCGGTCGCGTCGAATTCGGGGTTCAGCTCCTTCGATTTCACGAAGTCATAGTACGCGCCCTGCACGTCGCCCGTATTCTCCCGGGCGATCGCGCGGTTGTAATAAGCGGCGTAGAGATCTTCTGAGTTCAGCTCGATAGCCTTCTCCAGAGACACCAGCGCGGAGTTGAAGTCCTTCTTGAAGATGTAGGCGGCCCCTTCGTTCAGCCAGGTCGCGCCGGTGTCCGGCTGCATCTTCTTGGCGGCGGCATAGTCGGCGAGCGCGGCGTCATAGTCGCGCTGACGCATGCGCAGCACACCGCGATTCGTGAATGTCGCGGCCTTGTTCCGGACATTCAGCGCTTCGAGCTGGATGGCGCGGGTGCACAGCGCTTCGGCGTCCGCAGCCCGGCCGAGGTTGAATTTGACGGCCTCATAGCAATCGCGCGCAATGCCGCCGCCAATCACGGTGACCTGGGCGCCGGCGATCGGGGCGAGGGCGGCTGCAGCGCCAGCCAGAATGAGCGCGCGGAACATGGGTTTTCTCCCTGAGTGTTTCGTTGGCCGGCATGTAGCATGAATTCGCCTGTGCGGCGATGCGCTGCGACAATTTTGAGCGTGGAAAGGACTGGGGGAAAGGACGAGGCTGGTATAGGAACTTTCCGAATACGAACGGAACCGAGGTATTATATCGTGCGACACCTGACTGCCGCCCTGTCCGCCTGCCTGTTTGCCGCCCCGGCATGGGCCGCCCTG